>JBBQLF010000088.1:0-11400 GCA_038327695.1 Bryobacterales bacterium | reverse complement strand
CCACGATCGCCCGCTCCACCAGCACCTTCAGATCGTACCGCGCCGCATCTTCGATGGCCGCCCGCAACCCGGCCCGGTCGCGCGCCTTGGAGATGCCCACTGAGCTGCCCAGATTGCAGGGCTTCACAAAGACCGGATACTCAAAGCGCGCCTCGATGCGCGCGCACTCCTTGTCCCAGTCCAACTCGGCGTGCGGGTTGCCCGTGTGGATCACTTCGTATTCCACCACCGGCAGTCCCCGTTCCAGGCACAGCCGCTTGGTGTGTTCCTTGTCCATCGACGCCGAGGATGAGAAAACCCCCGCGCCCACATAGGGCAGGTCCGCCATTTCGAGCAGTCCCTGAATGGTCCCGTCCTCGCCGAACGTGCCGTGCAGCACGGGAAACACCACATCGATGCCCGGATTGGCGCCCGGTTCCGGCAGGATCGGGCCCGGCTGCCACTTGCCTTCCTTGGTGATGAAAATCGGAACGGCTTCGTAGTCCTCCGGCCGCAATGCGCTCAGAATCGCCTGGGCCGAGCGAATCGAAACTTCGTGTTCGCCGCTGCGCCCGCCATAGATCACCGTATCCAGCACTGGATTGACCTCCACCACCTCCATTGACGTCAGCCGGTGCGAGTCCGCCAGAATCTCCATCGCCAGATGCGCTTCGCGGTAGGAGATGCCCCCGCGCACAGGCGTGCCGACGCCCGGCGCCTCGTCCGGATCTATGCCATCCATGTCCAGCGACAGGTGCACGCCGGCCGTACCGGCCGAGGCGATCTCCAGCGCATCCCGCATCACCGCCCGCATGCCCCGCTCATCGATGTCGCGCATGGTGAACACACGCACGCCGCTCCTCCGCACCACCGGCCCTTCGGTCGCGTCGACGTCGCGGATCCCTACCAGCGCCACATGGGCCGGGTCCACCTGCCGCGAGACGCCATAGAGACGGGTCAGCGCGGGCGGCCCCTCGCCCACCAGGCACGCCAGCGGCATGCCATGCACGTTGCCGGAGGGCGATGTCTCCGGCGTGTTCATGTCCGTGTGCGCGTCCATCCAGATGACGCCCAGCTTCTTACCTTTCTTGCGAAAGTGCTGCGCCATGCCGCTGACCGTGCCGACGGCGACAGAATGATCCCCGCCGAGCACTAACGGAATCTTGCCCTGGCCGGCCGCCTTCTCCACGCGCCCTGCCAGGGCCACGCAGGCCGCGGCGATCGTCTTGAGGTGGCGCGCATTGGCCGGGCCCTCCTTGGAGCTCTCGGCCTGCTCCACGAAGATGTTGCCCAGGTCTTCCACCTTGCAGCCGAGAGTAGCCAGGCTCGCGTTCAGATTGGCCACCCGCACTGCGGACGGCCCCATATCGACGCCGCGGCGTCCGGCGCCCAGATCGAGCGGCGCTCCCAGGATCGCGATGGTTTTCCGCATGGAATCTAGGGCCGTGTACGATATAACATGCGCGGAAACGCAATGGTCTCGCGGATATGCTCCAACCCGCACAGCCAGGCGACGGCGCGTTCCACGCCCATGCCGAATCCGGCGTGCGGCACGCTGCCATAGCGCCGCAGATCCAGGTACCACTGGAATGCCTCTTCCGGCAGATTGTGAGCCTTGATCCGCTCCAGCAGTACATCGTAGCTGTGTACGCGTTGGCCGCCGCCGATCAATTCGCCGTAGCCTTCGCTGGCGATCACGTCCACGCCCAGTGCCACCTCCGGCCTGTTCGGATCACTCTCGAAATAGAACGCCTTGACCGCTGCCGGATAGCGGTCCACCATGACGGGCCGGTCAAACTCCTCGCTCAACAGCGTTTCGTCGGTGCCGCCGAAATCGCCGCCCCATTCGATCTCGCTGCCCTTCTTCTTGAGGATCTCCACGGCCTCGTCATAGCTGATCCGCGGGAATGGCCCCTGGATGGCCTCCAGTTTCGTCACGTCCCGTTCCAGCGTGGCCAGTTCCGTCCGGCGGTTGGCGAGCACGCGGCCCACCATGAACACGATCAACTCCTCGGCCACGCGCTTCACGTCATCCAGCGTGGCATAGGCCATCTCCGGCTCCACCATCCAGAATTCGGTCAGGTGGCGCCGCGTCTTCGATTTCTCCGCCCGGAAGGTGGGGCCGAAGCAGTACGTCTTGCCGAACGCCATCGCCGTGGCCTCGTTGTAGAGCTGGCCGGACTGCGTCAGGTAGACCTTCTCTTCGTCGAAGTAGTTCACCTCAAACAGCGTGGTTGTGCCCTCGCAGGCCGATGGCGTGAAGATGGGGCAGTCCACCAGAGTGAAGTCGTTGGAGTCGAAGTAATCCCGGATCGCCTTGATGATCTCGTGGCGGATCTTGAGTACCGCATGCTGGCGCCGGCTGCGCAGATGCAGGTGGCGGTGATCAAACAGAAACTCGGTTCCGTGTTCTTTCGGCGTGATGGGATACGGTGTCTCTTCCGGCACGCGCTGGAGGATCTCGGCGCCCTCGATGTCCATCTCGAATCCGCCCTGGGCCCGCGCCTCGGCGCGGATTCTGCCGCGGATGATCACCGACGACTCCTGCGTCAGGTTCTTCAGCGATTCGAACAGATCCTCGGGCAAGCCGCTCTTGACGCCGACACACTGAATAATCCCGCTGCCGTCGCGGATCAGGGGGAAGATGATCTTGCCGGACTTGCGCAGGTTGTAGAGCCAGCCGGCAATCTCCACCGGTTCGCCCGTGTGCTCGCCCGCTCTGGCGATCGTGATTCGACGGTAGTCAGACATCAAAGGTTCTCCAATCGGTCAAAAATCTCTCGCGCCGCGTCGATGGGGTGCGGGAACGCCGGCGCGTCTTTCATTTCCAGCAACAGCGGGAACTGCGCGCAGCCCGGGCGCAGCAGCGCCATCGTCGCGTGCCAGTCAATGCTGCCGCCTTCGGCCAGCAGCGGGAACAGGTGCACGTCGTCGGCGCCGTTGTTGTCGTGCACGTGCGTTGAGCGGATGCGGCTCTGCATTAGCCGGAACGCCGGTTCCACGCCCTCCATGATGTGGGCGTGGCCGGTGTCGAAACAGAAGTTCAGATTCAGGTGAGTCAGCGCATTGAAGTGCAGCAGGCGTTCGGCGCTGGACAGCCGGTTCGGGATGTTCTCCAGCAGCACCTCCACGCCGCGATGCCGCGCGAACAGGACGATCTCTTCCAGAGAACTGAACGCCGCGTCCAGCCGGGCCTCGCCGTACTCTTCGCCGCCCACGCCCAGATGCTGGATCAGGTACTGAAACGGAACCTTCTCGGCCACCGCCAGCGCCCGCTTGATTTCATCGACGGCCGCCAGCCGTTTCGGCTTCGCGGTCTCGGTGATGGAAATAACTGACGCCGGCCCGCTGCGGCCCCAGCAATCGTCGCTGTACATGGGCGAGTGCAGAGAATGGCAGCGCAGTTCCGAGTCTTGGAACCAGTAGCCCAGTTCGTTGATCTGCGCCTGGTCCTGATAGTCGAAGTGCTGCCGGGCGCAGAAGATCTCCACCTTGCCGATGCCCGCGGCGCGAATGCGTTCCAGCCACACCGTGTTCAGCCGGTGGTTCACCAGGACGTGCGTGGACAGTACGTGTTCCATAACTCAGTAGCCGGCCACTTTGCCGGCGCTGCGGCCGTTTTGCGCGCCTGCCAGCCACCGCCGGCCACCCGCCTTTTCCACCAGGATCGCCTCCACGCTGGCCACGCTGGTGATCTCTTCCACCTTGTGCCCGCGCTGCTCCAACAGCGCCCGGGTATCCGGCGAGAAGCCTCGTTCCAGGTAGAGCTTGTCCGGCATCCATTGATGGTGCAGGCGCGGCTGGTCGATGGCCTGCTGCACGTTCATGCCGAAATCCAGGACGTATAACACCACTTGCGTGACGCCGCTGATGATGCGCGAGCCGCCCGGCGCGCCCAGCACCATGTGCAACTCGCCGTCCTTCAAAACAATGGCCGGTGTCATCGAAGACAGCGGCCGCTTCCGCGGCTGGATGGCATTGGCCTCACCCTGCACCAGTCCAAACATATTCGCCTCGCCGGGCTTGGCGGCGAAGTCGTCCATTTCGTTGTTGAGCAGGAAGCCCAGACGAGGAACGGTGACGCCGTTGCCGTAGCTGCCGTTGATCGTGTAGGTCATCGCTACGGCGTTGCCCTGTTCATCCACGATGTTGAAATGGGTGGTCTCGGTGGGCTCGTATTCGAACGCCTTGCCGGCGTGCAGGGCCGTGGAAGGAGTGGCTTTCTCTAGATCGATGCCCGCGCGGAGCTTCTCCGTGTACGCCTTGCTGATCAGCCCTTTCAGGGGGATTTTGACGAAGTCCGGGTCGCCCAGGAACTCCGCGCGATCGGCGTAGTAACGGCGCATGACCTCCGCCAGGAAGTGCGTGGCCGCGGCCGAACCAGCGCCGGCCTTCTCGTAGCCGCTACCTGCCAGCATCCCCATCATCTCCAGCATGCCCACGCCGCCTGACGACGGTGGAGGCGCGGTGATGATCTGATAGCCGCGATAGGTGCCCGTCATCGGCGGCCGCTCCACCACCGTGTAGCCCTTTAAGTCCTCCAGCGTGATCTCGCCGCCATTCCTCTTCATCTCCTCGGCGAGGATCCGCGCGGTCTGCCCTTCATAGAAGTCCTTGGCCCCTTCGCGGCTGATCCGCCGCAGGACCTCTGCCAGTTCCGGCTGCACCAGCCGCTCGCCCGGCTCGAAACACGCGCCGCCCTTCAGAAAGATGCGCTTTGATTCCGGAAACTGCTCCAGCAGCCGTTTGGTGCCGCACAGGCTCCGCGCCTCGGCGTAGGACAGTTCCACGCCCTTCGCCGCCAGATCGATGGCGGGCTGGACCAACTCCGCCCAGCCCTTGCGGCCGAGCTTCTTGTGGGCGTACTCCAGGCCCCGCACCGTACCCGGCACGCCCGCCGCGCGCCAGCCCACCATGGACTCACGCGTGGCCTTGCCGTCCGGCCCGATGTACATGTTGCGCGACGCTGAGCGCGGCGCCATTTCACGGAAGTCGACGAACGACGTGCGCCCGTCCGCCATGCGGGCCAGAATGAAGCCGCCGCCGCCCAGGTTGCCCGCCGAAGGATGGGTCACCGCCAGGGCGAGCGCTACGGCGACAGCGGCGTCGATGGCGTTCCCGCCGGCCTTGAGAACCGCCACGCCGGCATCGGCAGCCAATGGCTCCTGCGCCACTACCATCGCCCGCCGCGTCCGCACCGGCTCGCGGGCGGCCATCGTCAGGGCGGAACAGAGATACAGCAGCGCGGAGGCCGCAAAAACGCGCGATAGCTTCATGAACTATGATTCTACTACCGCGTCCCCCTGCCTTTATTGCGGGATTGGCAGGCCCATCTGCTTGTAGATGCCTTCTATCAGCTTGATCTTGTCCTGCGCGTCTTTGTTCTTAGGATCAAACGTGAGCACATCGCGATACTGCTTCAACGCCGGGCGGTACTTTTGGCGCGGCGGCAGCGCTTCGTTGTACATGAAGCTGTCCCCGTACTTCAGATGCGTCTCGGCCAGTGCTTTGGTGATCTCGGCATCCTTCGGATTCGCCTTGTAGGCCGGATCGAGAAGAGCGAAGGCCTCCTCAAACTTGCCCGCCTTGGCCTTGGCCTGTGCCTCGGTGACCTTGGGATTGGCGGCCATCAGCAGACCAGTCAGAAAGAGCGTGCACACCAGGGTGCGTTGGAACATGAATTTTCCCCTCATGATCCCCAGTGTAGCGCGATAAACTGGAGGGAAACCTTGAGCAAACACATCATTGTAGCCATCGACGGACCGGCCGGTGCCGGGAAAAGCACACTCGCCAGGCGCCTCGCTGCCCGGCTCGGTTGCCTCTATCTCGATACCGGCGCCATGTATCGCGCCGTCGCCCTGTGGGCGGCCCGCACCGCCACGCCCCTGACTGATCACGCCAAGCTGGAACGGCTCGCCGTCGAAGCCGAAATCGTCCTCAGCCAGGATGGCCGTGTTTTCTTGAACGGCGAGGACGTCAGCGCCGCCATCCGCGTGCCGGAGATGAGCGAAACCGCTTCCATCGTCTCTGGTGTGCCCGGCGTACGCCGCGCCCTGGTGGCCAAGCAGCAGGAGATGGGCCGGGCGGTTTCCGCCGTCATGGAGGGCCGCGACATCGGCACCGTCGTGTTTCCGGAAGCTGAAGTCAAAATCTACCTCGACGCCTCGGTGGACGTGCGCGCCGCCCGGCGCCTCCGGGATCTGGCCGCGCGCGGCGGCGCCGCTCAACTCGACGACGTCCGCGCCGATATGGTGAAACGCGACCACCGTGATTCCAACCGGCCAGACTCTCCGCTGCGCCAGGCGCCCGACGCCATTCTGCTGGACTCCAGCGAACTCGACGAGGCGCAGACCGAAGACGCCCTGCTGCGCATCGTGCGGGCCCGCACCACGAACGGAAAGGACAACTGAAGTTGAAGAACCTCCTTGTGATGAAGTTTGGCGGCACCAGCATGGGCGACGCCGCGCGCATCAGGAGCGCCGCTCAGATCTGCGCCGATGCCCAGCGCCAGCGCCCCACGGCCGTCATCGTTTCGGCGATGTCCAAGGTCACCGACATGCTGCTGGAGACTCTAAGGCATGCAGAGGGCGGAGACGCCGCGGGCGTGGAAACCATGCTGGCCAAACTCGCCGCCAAGCACCGCGAGTGCTGCGAAGGGCTGCTGGACGGCCCGGCGCGCGCCGAAACGCAGGAGACCCTCAATTCCATCCTGGCTGAGTTTGTCCGCATTGCGCAGGGCATTCTCATGCTCGGCGAGCGTCCGCCGCGCTCGGTGGACGAGGCCATCGCCGTCGGCGAACGGCTGAGCTCCAACCTGATCGCCGCTTACCTCCGCACCCAGGGCAACGATGCCGTCGCGGTCAACGCCAGGGAGGTGATCGTTACCGACGCCGTCTTCGGCAACGCCAGCCCGCTCATGGACCAGACCCGCGAAAAGGCGCTCAACCGTTTGAAGCCGGATCTGGACCGCGGCCGGCTCGTCATTCTCACCGGGTTCAACGGAGCCACCATGGATGGCCGCCCCACCACGCTCGGCCGCGGCGGCAGTGACTTCTCCGCCTCCATCCTGGCCGCCGTGCTGGATGCCGAAGAACTCTGGATCTGGAGCGACGTGGATGGCATCCTCTCGGCCGATCCGCGGATCGTCCCCAACGTCAAGCTGCTCGAGGAGATTACCTACCGCGAGGCCGCCGAACTCGCCTACAACGGGGCCAAGGTGCTCCATCCGCGCACGCTGGTTCCGATCATGGAAAAGGAGATCCCGGTCTGGAGCAAGAACAGCTTCGATCTGTCCAAGCCCGGCACTAAGATCGTCCCCATGACGAAGGAGGGGCCCATCGGCCCGCGCGCCGTCACGTCGATGACCAACGTCGCGCTGGTCACTCTCGATCCCGCCAGTGCGGTCCTCAGCGGCACGCGCATCATGGCGCGCTCGCTGGAAGCGCTGGCGTCGGCCAACGCCGAAGTGCTCGTCCTGTCCAGCTCCAGCTACCGCCAGAACTTCTGCTTCCTCATTCGCCAGTCTGAGCTCCCCGCCGTGATTGAGAAACTGGAAGAGGCCTTCTCCCTGGAACTGGCGCACGGCTACCTCCACCCCATCGACGCCGATCTGGACGTCGGCCTCATCGCCATCGTGGGTGAGGGCATGAAGGGCCACGCCGGCCTGGCCGGACGCATCTTCACGGCCATTTCCCGGGAAGAGGTCAATATCATCGCCATCGCCCAGGGTTCCAGCGAACTGACCATCGCCATCGTCGTCCGCAAGGACGGGGTGGACAAGGCAGTTCGCGCCGTTCACGACGAATGCGGCCTGGGCGTGTGAAACGCGCCTCAACCATCGGATATACTAGTAGTTTCGCTTCCGTAGGAGTCTATTTTCATGTTTGATCTGTTCCGCAGCCGGGATAAGTCTGTCCGTTACCTTCTCGGCGCTCTTCTTGGGCTGGTTGCCCTCTCGATGGTGATTACGCTGGTCCCCGGTTACGGGGGCGGCTGGGGCGGCGGTTCCGGCGACCCCACGGTGGTCGCCGAAGTGGGCGACGAGCAGATTTCCGCCACGGAGGTCCGCCAGTTTCTGGCCCGCGAACTCCGCGGCAACCAGATCCCCAAAGGCATGGAGCAGTTTTACGTGCCGATGATCGTCCAGCAGTTGGTCGCCCGCAAGGCGATGGCCTATCAGGCCGGGCGCCTGGGCCTGAAAGTGAACGACGAGCAGTTGGCCAAGATTGTCCGCTCCATCCTGCCTCAGTTATTTGAAGGCGGCAAGTTCGCCGGCAAGGAAGTGTACGCGCAGATGCTGGCGCAGCAGAATATGTCGATCCCCATGTTTGAGGATCTGCTGCGGGCCGATTCGCTCCGTTCCCGGCTGGAAGCCTTGGCCGTGGAAGGCATCGTCGTCACGCCTGCCGAAGTGGAAGCCGAGTTCCGGATGCGTAACGAGAAGGTCAAGGTGGCCTATTTCGGCATCAATCCCGAGCTGTTCAAGGGCAAGGTCACCGTCACGCCCGCCGAAGTGCAGGACTACTTCAATCAGAACAGGAAAGCCTACAACGTCGCTGAGAAGAAGAGCTTTCTCATCTTCCCGGTCGACGCCGCCCGCGTGGCCTCCACCATTCAGGTTTCCGACGCGGACCTCCAGCGCGTCTACGCCCAGCAACAGGAACGCTTCCGCACGCCCGAGCGTGTCCGCGCTCGTCACATCCTGCTGAAGACCACGGACAAGTCGCCCGCCGAAGTGGCCGCAATTGAGAAGAAGGCGCAGGACCTGCTCAAGCAGGCGCGCGGCGGCGCCGATTTCGCCGCTCTGGCTACCAAGAACTCGGAAGACACCGGCTCCGCCGTCAAGGGTGGCGACCTCGACTTCGTCACTCACGGCCAGACCGTACCTGAGTTCGATAAGGCCGCCTTTTCGGTCAAGCCCGGCCAGATCAGTGACCTCGTCAAGACCATGTACGGTTTCCACATCATCAAAGTGGAAGCCAAGGAAGAGGCTCGGTTGCGGCCCTTCGCCGAGGTCCGCAACGAACTCGCCGCCGAGACCTCGCGCGGCCAGGTGTTCGACAAGATGCAGCGCCTCGCTGACCAGATCCGCGCCGCGCTGGTCACTGCTCCCTCGGAGGCGGAGAAGATCGCCGCCGCCAACGGCATCACGCCAATCCGGTCCGAAAAGGCCGGCGCCGGCGACCCCATTCAGGAAGTCGGCATCAGCCCGCAGTTTAATGAGGCCGTCAGCGGGTTGTCCAGGAACGGCGTGTCCCCAATCGTCCAGATCGGCCAGGACAAGCTCGTCGTCGCCCAGGTCACCGAGATCTTCCCCGTCCACCCGGCTGAGTTCTCTGACGTCGAAAAGCAGGTGCGCGATGGTCTGATCGCCAAGAAAACGCAGGAGTTGTCCCAACAGCGGATCGCCGAGGCGGCCAGCAAGGTCAAGTCCATCAATGGAGACTTGGCAGGTCTGGCCAAGCAGATGGGCGCTGAAGTGAAGACCTCCGACATGGTGAACCGGGAGGGCACCATCACCGGCATGGGCGCCGCCTCGGTGATCGATGAAGCATTCAGGCGCAACGTCGGAGACGTGATCGGCCCGGCGGCGACGCCGAACGGCACGTTCTTCGTCAAGGTTCTGGAGAAGCAGCCGGCCGATCTCGTCCAGCTCGCCACCCAGCGCGCCGACATGCTCATGCAGATCAAGTCGCGCCGCTCCCGGGAGCGCGCCGAACTCTTCGCCGAGGGCTTGGTCCAAACCCTCATCAAACAGAAAAAGGTGAAGATCTACGAAGACAGCGTCAAGAAGCTGGCCGCCGCCTACCGCAGCTAGCCTATGCTGCACCAGCTACTGGACTTTCTTCGCTCGCTGACCAACCCGGAACAGCTCATCCAACTGCTCTCTACGGTCTTCACCGGCTGGTGGGGCTACCTGCTGTTGTTCGGCATCGTGTTTTCGGAAACCGGCCTCCTGGCCGGTTTCTTTCTACCCGGCGACAGTCTGCTGTTCACCGTTGGCGTCGTCGCCGGCGCAGGCCAGCTCAACATCTACACCATCATCGCCACGCTCATCTGCGCCGCGCTGCTGGGCAACTCCTGCGGCTACTTTCTCGGGCGCTACATCGGCGTCCGGCTCTTCGCCAACCCGGATTCGCGCATCTTCCGCCGCGAGTATCTCCTCCAAACGCAGGCTTTCTACGACAAACATGGCGGAAAAACGATCATTTATGCCCAGTTTGTGCCCATTATCCGCACTTTTGCCGCCTTCGTGGCCGGTGTCGCCGGCATGGGTCTGCCGCGGTTCCTCTCGTTCAACGTCTTCGGCAGCGTCGGATGGGTGGTCTCCATGACCCTTCTGGGCTACTACCTCGGCAGCGTGCCGCTGGTTCGCGCGCACTTCGAAAAAGTCCTGATTATCATCATCCTGGTATCGGTCACGCCCGTGATCCTCCAGCTACTGAAATCGCGCCGTCCTACAGCTTGAAACGCCACTTCACAGTGACACCGCGTCCCAGTCCATCGATGCCCCAGCCGATGCCGCGGTAGTTCCGATCCCCCAGATTGGTGAGGTCCACCATGATATCGGACCGGTCGCCGGCGGGGAATCCACCGCGCAAGCCGAAGACCGCGTAGCCCGGAATGCCCGTGAACATTGGGGCCGAAGTGGCTGACCCCAGAACCCGCTTCTGCACCTCCGCCAGCGTCTCGCCAGTCGACGTGAGAATTCCACCCGACACCAGTCCACGCACCCGCGCGCCGTTGTTGAAAAAGCTCGCGATGTTGGCCTGGGAGCGGGAAGCCCCGATACGCCGGTCACTCAACGCCAGCGACGAGAGCCTCGATTGCCGGTCTGCCCCCGTCATGTAGGCTTCCGCCCAGAAACGGTGGGAGGCCGGAGAATACAGCGCACTCAACGTGCCGCCCGGCCCCGGGATGCCTGGCTCGATATCGGGCGGCAACCCGGTGATTCTGTCGCTCGCCTCGATCCAGGTGTAGTTCTGGTGCAGCGACCACGCCTCCGTCAGCCGCACACGCAGGGATTGCTCAACGCCTCGAATCCGCGCGCCGCCATAGTTGGCCCGGACCAGTACCGCGTTGGCCGCCGCCGGCACAAACACGATTCCGCCCGGCAACTGCCGCGTGATCACCTGGTCTCCCAGCGGCTGGCCCACCGCGCCCTGCGGCAGAATGAGCGCCTGCGAGACCACCGTGTTGCCCAGCCGCATCCAGAAAGCCGTCGCCTCAGCCCGCAACCGGCCAGACTTCCAGGTCCCGCCCACGTCGTAGTTGTCGCTGGTTTCCGGCCGCAGACGGTTCACCGGAATTCCGGTGGAGACCGCACGTTCGTCCGCTCGATTCCCGATCGATCCACCGAGCCCGGCGACGCTGGCATAGGAAGATTCGTAGTTGCCGTTGCCCTGGATGCCCAGAGTGCCC
>JBBQLF010000087.1:0-11453 GCA_038327695.1 Bryobacterales bacterium | reverse complement strand
GGGATGCCCAGACCGGTGCCAGGCAGAAGACCACGGTGCGCCTTCTTTGGGACGACGTATTTCTGTACGCCAGTTATCAGTGCGAAGACACTGGCATCACCGCCAGGTTCACAGAGCGCGATGATCCGACCTACCTGGATGACGCAGTCGAACTCTACGTCAATCCCAATCCGGCCCAGGACCTCACCTACTACGGCTTTGAAATGAACGCGCGCGGCGTGATGTATGACTACTTCCTGACGTTTCCAAAGTTCATACTGCTCAAGCGGTTCAATCTGGAAGGGTTCCGCCTGGCCACCACCATCGACGGCACGCTGAATCAGAGTGCGGATCAGGACAAGGGCTGGACACTGGAGGTGGCCATTCCCTGGGCGAATTTCAGCGACCTCGGCGCGCGGCCCAAACCCGGCACCGCGTGGAAGATGCAGCTGGTCCGCTGGGACGGTACGGAACCGAACAGAAGGCTGAGCATCTGGAGCGACTCCGCCCTGGAGAGCGCCTTCCCGCACAACCCTGTCCGGTTCGGCACGGTCCGCTTCATCGAGTGAATGCCGGCCGGCTGCGGCCCTCCTGCCGGTACTTCTCCAGTAACGCCGTCAGGCTGGCCACTACCGCCGGCTTTTCGGCCCACTGGTTGCGTGTCTCGCCGGGATCTTCGCCCAAGTGATAGAGCTCGCCGGCCGGCTCACCCGGCTTTGCGTCGATGCTGACGGGCTTTGTGAAACCGCCTGACCCGCGGCCCAGGGCCAGTTTCCACGGGCCTCGGCGCACGGCGAAGAGCCCCTGGGCAGAGTGGTGCACAACGGCTTCGCGCGCGGGCGTCAGCGGCCTGGTGCCCAACAGGGCGGGCACCAGAGAGAAGCTGTCCTCGGCCGCATCGCGCGGCAACACCTGTCCTGAGAGTTCCGCCGCCGTCGCCGCCAGGTCCGTCAGGCACCCGAGTTGCGCGGACTGTGTTCCGCCTTTGATCCGCCCCGGCCAGCGGGCAATGAACGGGATCCGGTGCCCGCCCTCATAGATATCAGCCTTCATGCCCCGCCAGGCGGCGTTGGCGCGGTGTCCCGTTTCGTCGATATCCACCTTGTGCCAGTAGGCGCCGTTGTCTGAGGTGAAACACACCAGCGTATTCTGCGCCAGCCGCGCCGTCTCCAGTGTCTGGAGAATCCGCCCCACGCTCTCGTCCACCTGTGTGACAAAGTCCCCATACAGAGACGCCTTCGAGCGGCCCTGGTAGGCCGCCAGCGGCGCCCATGGCGTGTGCGGCGCCGTGAGCGGCAGATAGAGGAAGAACGGCGTGGCGGCCGTCTGCGCCTTCAGGAATCGCTCGGCCTTGCCGACGATGGTGGGCAACACGTCTTCCACCTGGAATCCGGGCGCCGACGCCCCGCCGCGGAAGAACCGGCCGCGGAAGTTGCCGAATCCTTGGTCGCCGGGCGTCTCGGCCGAAGGCTGCGTCACGGCGCGTTCGTTCTCCATCCAGAGATAGGGGGGCATGTCGAGCGAGGCCGGAATGCCGTAGAACGAGTCAAACCCGTGATCCGTCGGGCACGGGTGCAGGGCCTGCGAGTAGTCCGCTTTGGGCTGCGTGCCGAGACCCAGATGCCACTTGCCAAACGCGCCTGTGGCGTAACCGCTCCCTTTCAGCAGCGAAGCCACCGTCGGCCGCCCCGGCTCAATCAGATTCGGCGAGTAGCCCTGGAGCACGCCCTTCTTCAACTGGGATCGCCAGCAGTACCGGCCGGTGAGTATGCCGTAGCGGGTGGGCGTGCAAACGGCCGACGGCGAATGCATATCCGTGAAACGAACGCCCTGGCTGGCCAAACGGTCCAGATTGGGTGTAGGGATCTTCGATTCGGCGTTGTAACAGCCGAGGTCACCCCACCCCAGATCATCGGCCAGGATGTACACGATATTGGGC
This sequence comes from Bryobacterales bacterium, assembly GCA_038327695.1. Classification (GTDB taxonomy): domain Bacteria; phylum Acidobacteriota; class Terriglobia; order Bryobacterales; family Bryobacteraceae; genus Paludibaculum. The sequence goes on along the minus strand of JBBQLF010000087.1, from coordinate 9,535 downwards.
GATGGCGGGCGGACGACGGGCGCGGCGGCGAACGGTAGTGATGTTAGGAAGTCTCGGCGCAGCATGGCAGGTATCTCCATTCAGACGAAGCAGTCCGAAACGGGTAGAATATCAATATGCGCACTCCTCTGATGGCCGGCAACTGGAAGATGTTCAAGACGCCGGCGGAAACCACTGCTTTCTTTGAGAAATTCCTGCCGCTCGTGGAGAAGTCCACCCACGCGGAAGTGGCCATTTGTCCGCCATTCGTCAACATCGCCGCCGCCGTCGAGGCCACCAAGGGCACTCGGGTCGGCATCGGCGGCCAGAACTGCTACTGGCAGAACAAGGAAGGCGCCTTCACCGGTGAAGTCACGCCGGCCATGTTGAAGGCTGCCGGCTGCCAATACGTCATCATCGGCCACAGCGAGCGCCGCCAGTATTTTGGCGAGACGGATGCCACCGTGCTGGCCCGCACGAAAGCCGCGCTGGAGGCTGGTCTGACGCCCATCGTCTGCGTGGGCGAGATGCTGGCTGATCGCGAAGCCGAAAAGACCAACGAGGTGATGGCCACTCAGTTCACCGGTGGCATTGCAGGCCTGACGCCCGAGGAGTTCGCCAAGATCGTCATCGCTTATGAGCCGGTATGGGCCATCGGCACCGGCAAGGTGGCCACGCCTGAGATCGCCCAGGACACCCACAAAGGCATCCGGGATCTGGTGGAAGCCAAATTCGGCAAGGACGCCGCGGCCGCTGTGCGCATCCTCTACGGCGGCAGCGTGAAGCCAGGCAACGTCACCGGTTTGATGGCCAAGCCGGACATCGACGGCGCGCTGGTGGGCGGTGCCGCGTTGAAGGCAGAGGACTTCGCCGGGATCGTCAACTTCTAGCATCTACGAACCGCTGCCGGGCGCCAGGATCGCCTCAATCAGGTATGGTCCTGGCCGCCCGCAGGCGCCGGCAAAGACGTTTGAAAACGCCGCCGCCGTTTGCACAGCCACGGCCGGAACACCCATGGACCCGGCAATTTGGACCCAGTCAATCTCAGGCCGCCCGATATCCACCATGTCTTCCGCGCGAGGCCCGATCACGGCCGCCCCGGTCCGCTTCATCTCCACATCCAGGATCCGATAGCGCCGGTTGGCGAAGATCACCACCACTATGTCCAGGCGCTCGCGCGCCATCGTCCACAGCGCCTGCAACGTGTACATGCCGCTGCCATCGGCCTCCAGGGCAATCACCTTCCGCCGCGGGCAGGCGACCGCCGCGCCCACGGCCACCGGCAATCCCTGCCCGATGGAACCACCGGTCACCGGCAGCAGATCGTGCGCGGCGGCGCGAGTCAGCCAGGCATTCACCGGTTCTCCGGACGAGACCATCTCATCGCAAACGATGGCGTCGTGTGGTAACAATGCGGCCAGCGCCTGCCCGATCGACTCCGGTGTCAACCGGCCATCCGCCGGCAGTGCCACCGTCTCAACCGGCGTGTCCGGGACAGCGGCCCATCCGGCGGCCAGCAACGCCAGTGCGGCGGCGCCGTCCTCCTCGTGGCGGGCCAGCACATGCATCCGGCAATCGGCCGGCGCCAAGGTGCTCCGCCGGTTCGGATATCCAAAAAAGGACACCGGCGCCTCGGCCTCCACCAGAATCAGATCCGTCAGGCCGGCCAACATCGCCTCGGCCGGTTCCGGGAAGTACGCCACGCGCGGCGCCGCCAAGACACCGCGGCCCCGCCGCATGCGCCCCGCATAGCGGTTGGCGAAGACCCGCGTGCCAGTCGCCGCGCTGATGCGCGCCGCCCGCTCCAGCGCCTCCTCCGATAGCGAACTGCCACCCAGCAGCAGACCCGTCGCCGGACCCAGCAACGCGCGCGCCGCGGCAACGTCCGGCACGGTTCGATTCGCAATGTCCGCCGGCGCGCCCACCCGGCCCCCGGGACTCCACGAGAAATCTGCCGGGATGATCAACGTCGCCACCTGCCCCGGCGGCCCCAGCGCCGCACGCACGCACTCGCGCGCCGCTTCGCCCATTCGCTCCGCGCTCTCCAGCGTCCGCACCCACCCGGACACCGGCTGCGCAAACGCGGCCACGTCCGCCGTCAACGGGGCGTCGTAACGGAGATGCTCAGTGGAGTGTTCGCCCACGATGCTCACCACCGGAGACCTCGCCTTCCGGGCGTTATGGAAGTTCGCCAGTCCGTTGGCCAGCCCCGGGCCCAGATGCAGCAGCGTCGCCGCCGGCCGTCCCGTCATGCGCGCATACCCATCGGCCGCTCCGGCGCAAACACCTTCAAACAGGCACAACATGCCGCGCATCGCCGGCACACGGTCCAGCGCGGCCACGAACTGCATCTCCGACGTCCCCGGATTCATGAAACACGTATCCACACCGGCGGCGACGAGAGTGCGGAGTAGAACCTCGGCTCCGTTCACTTCTGCCCTTGCGCCGGAGGCGGCACCGTCTCTTCGCCCGGGCGCACGCCGTAGGCCGGCCCGAGCGTGCGATAGTCCACGCCGGTGCGTCCATTCCAATCCCACACCACCTTGCCGCCCAGCAGCGTGAGTTCGCAAAACAGCCGCCGCCGCCCGCCATGGAGCCCCTTGTCGGAATCGGCGAACTGGAAGTCGCCCTCCATCAGGCGAAAGACCGCGACATCGGCGGCGGCCCCCACGCTAATGTGGCCGTGCTGCGGCTTGGAGATCATCTGCGCCGGCTTCCAGGTGGAACGTAGGACCACCTCGCGCAGCGGCATCCCCAGCGCCAGGAACTTCGACATCGTCGTCGGCATGTCCATCATTGAGCCGTTCATCGATCCGGTGTGCAGATCGGTAGAGATAGAATCCGGGATGAAGCCCTGCGCAATGGCCGGCACAGCATTCCGCCAGGCAAAGCTGCCCCCGCCGTGGCCGACATCAAACAGCACGCCCCGCTGGCGCGCCTCTCTCAGGTAGTCGTAGAGCTTGCCCTGCGCGTCCACCCACGGCACCGGCGCCCGGTAGACGTGCGTGGTGATATCGCCCGGACGGAGCTTCTCCGTCACCAGTTGCCAGTACGGCCGTTCGGGCTTGAAGTAGCCGAAATCCACCATCACGGGCTTGCCGGCTAGCCGCCCGGCCGCCACGGCCTTCTCCACAGCGATCCACGCCGGGCCCTCAAAGTGGGCTGTCTTGACGCCCACAACGATGTCCGCGTGCTTGGCCGCCAACCGCGCCACCTCCTCGGGGTTCATGTCCTCGGGGTGCTGCTCCACGATGTTGGTCAACATCCCGAGGCCGGCGATATTGATGAACGCATAGGTGTGCGTCTGGGCCCGGTCCAGCACCGTGTGGCGGAATGTTTCGAAGTTGCGCCACCCGGAACTGCCGGCATCGGCCATGGTGGTGACACCGCTGCGAAAGCTGAAGTCGTCCGGCCGCACACTGTTGTCGCCTGCCCACGCATTGGCGGCGCCAGTGGTATGGAACAGATGGACGTGAATGTCCACCAGGCCCGGCGTCACCACCATCCCTTTCACGTCGAGCACCTGTTTGGCCAATCCGGCGTCGATCGATGGCGCCACCGCCGCGATCACGCCGCCGGTGACAGCCACGTCAAACAGGCCGTCGATCCCGTTCTTCGGATCGACCACCCGTCCGCCCTTCAGCAACACGTCATAACGCATCTGCGCACTTACCCCGAACAGACACACTAGCAGAAGGCAGGCGGTTCTCATGCCGACCATTATGGCCAGCCGGTGGGCTTCTAGTCGAGTCCCCGGCGATCTTTCATCTCACGCGCGATCTCGGCCAGTTGGGCGGCGTCCAGATGGACGCGCGCGTACTCCTGCAATACGCTGTCTTCGGAGGCGATATGCGCCCGGTACAGCGCACACAGGCGCTCCACCAGGTGCCGCGCCCGCACGGGCCGGTCGAGACTGCCCTTCAGTTCTGTGTAGATGCGGTGTGCCTCGGTATGATCGTGTTCCAGCCCAGCCACATACGAGCGTTCGCCGGGCTCCAGCAAGGGCAGCAACCGCGGAAACAGGCTCTCCTCTTCGTCCGCGGTATGCAGCGCACCGCTGGTGTCAAGAAACGCGAAGGCTGAGCGGAACGCGCTCAGCGCCTCGTCCGCGCGGTCCTCCAGGTGAGCCGCGGCGCGCTCCAGTGTCTCCAGCCGCTCCTCAATGCGCCGGTGGCAAGCCATCAGATGCTCCAAGGGGGCATCCATGGCGGCCCGGCGGCCGGCCTGAGCAAACAGCGCGTCCGGTTTGATCATGCTTCCATTGTCCGCCCAAACGACGGAGTACGCGCAGCTTATCTCGGCGCTGTGGCAAGCAGCCGGTCAAGCCGCGTATGGCCCGATCCGATGAGAGCGTGATGTATACTATGATTGACATCAGGATAAATAAAGGATACATTGTGTACAGCAGGCAAGACGCCAAGGAGGAATCGCGCGTGAATCTGTCCTTTCAGGAAAAGAGCATCGCTGGATCGGTGGCCGCCACCGTGCTCGTCTACGGCAATTACTTCGCGGAGTCGATCCTCGGATGGCAGAGCCGAACGCCGGACGAAAACGCAGCCGGGCGCCTGTTGGGCACGATCGGGCTGCTGGTTGTGATCGAGGTGGTCTATCAGATCGTCATCGCCGTGGTGGATCAGCCGTCGCCGAAAGACGAGCGGGATCGCCTTGTGGACGGCAAGGCCAACCGGAATGCCTACGCGATCCTGGTGCTGGGCCTGGCCCTGCTGATCACCTGCGTCCTGATCGTGGATGGAGTTTCCAGCCCGGAATGGGTCCCCGTGGCGCTGACCCCGTTTCTGCTGGCGCAGGCGATGTTGGCCTCGCTGGTGGCAGCCGAGGTGGTGAAGGGCGTTTCGCAACTCTACTACTACCGGGCAGGGTTCTAACGTGGGCGCTACCGGGATTCGCAATAGGATCAGGGAACTCCGCTTCCACACCGGCGAGATGACGCAACAGGCGCTGGCGGAGCGGATCGGAGTCACACGCCAAACCGTGATTGCCATCGAGCAGGGCAAGTATTCGCCGTCCCTGGAAGCCGCCTTCCGGATCGCGTTGGCATTCGGCGTACCGCTGGAACAGGTCTTCCTGTATGATCGAGGGCCACAGGATGGCCGGCCATCCAGTTGATGGCCCGGCCTCGCTCGACGGACTTGCCGGCAGCTGAAGCGGGATCGCGCCGCGCGCCCGTCTTACTGCGGGGCGGCCGCCAGCAGCCGATCGATCTGGGCCCTGGCCGATCCGGACGATGTCCCCAGCCAGGAATTTCCGGCGCCCGGCAGATACGCGATCAACTCCTCATAGGCCCACTGCCGGTCCGGGGAAAACGCGGCGTAACCGAGCGCATCGGTGAGGCGCCAACTCACCCGAATGATGTTGCTCAAAGTGCCGTTCGCCTGAGTTGGTTCGTCGTGGTGTTTCAGGATGATCTCGGCAAGCTTATCCGGGAAGTTCCAGTCCTGCGCCAGATAGGCGCCCGCTGTGCAGTGGTCGATCTCGAACAGGTCGCGCTCCGTCTTCAGCAGATCCATTCCATAGTCGTCGGAAACAGCCAACATGCGCCCGTATTCATCCGGATAGGCGGCCATCAGCCCCAAGGTTCCCAGGTTGTGCAGTAGCCCGGTCGCGTAGGCCGAGTCGCCAGCGGTCCTCGCCGCGCGCGCGGCCTCCTCGGCCACAAACGCCGTCACCAGGCTGTGAATCCAGACCTTGCGCAAGGCGGGGATGCGTACCGAAGACCGCACCATATTGTGCAACGCCACAAACGTGGCCATGGACTTGACACGGTCCATGCCCATCAACAGAATCGCCTGTGAAAGGCTGGAGACCTCACGGCTCACGCCAAATAGCGCCGAGTTTGCAAACCGCAGCAGCTCGGCCGAAAAAGACGGATCCAGCTTGACCAGGTCCCCCACTTCGCGTGTACTGACGGTCTCCTGAGCAGCCAATGCGAGAATGCGATGCGCAATCGCCGGGAACGGCGGCACCAGGCGAAGGGCCCATGGGGTTTGCGGGCGGGCGAAGACTTCATTCATTGTCATGTCCTCGCTCTTAGTAACGGCAAAAGCGGGGGAAAACTTGAGGGGGCGCCGCCACGCTATAATCGACTCACCATGAGGATGCAACTACTCACACTCGCGTTCGTGTTGATGTCCGGACCCGCCCTGGTTTCCGCCGAGGAGCCGACACCGGAACACCAGAAACTGATGAAGGATATCGGCGGACTGAACGGCAAGATCCGCAAGGGCGAAGACGTGGCCGCCAACGCCAAGCTCCTGGCCGCCGCGGGCAAACAGGTGGAGACCTTCTGGGGCAAACGCTCCGAGGTTGGCCTGAAATCGTCTCAGGAGTTGGTTGCCGGCTCCAACGAGATGGCCGCCGCCGCCACCGCCAGCAATGCCGAAGGGATCGCGGCCGCTGGCAAGAAGATCGGCGGCGGCTGCCGCTCCTGTCACGACATGCACCGCGAAAAGGTCGCCGAGAACGTCTACAAGATCAAGTAGCCGGTTCACACCGCGGGTTCGCGCAGCAGATCCAGGAAGACTTGCGCGGCGCGCGGAAAGCTCCGCTTGCGCCTGTGAATGATGCCGAGCGGGCGAACGAGCGGACAGTCCAGCGGGACGGTCCGCAACCGCCCGTCGGCCACTTCCTCGCGCAGCATGGGCGCGGGCAGAATGCTGATGGCATTGCCGAGCCGTAGCGCCTCTTTCATGCTTTGAATGTTGTCGAACTGCATGACGACGCGAACGCGCACGCTCTGTTCGCGCAGATAGCGCTCGATGTCACGGCTGATGGGCAGGTCATCGTCGAATCCGATGAAGTCCAGGCTGTCCAGATCCTCCGCCCGCAGATGGCTGCGTTGAGCCAGCGGGTGCTCCGGTGCACAGACAAACACCATCGGCTCTTCCCGCCACGGCAGCGCCACTACATCGCGCGTGGCCTCCGGATAGCTCACCAGGCCCAAATCTACTCGCTCATCCAACACCGCCTGATACACTTTTTCCGGACGTAGGTAGCTGACCTCCAGTTGCGCCGTGGGCAGACGGCGGTAGAACTCCTCCTCCAGACGCGACATCTCGCTGATGCCGACCGAGTAGATGGCCGCCACTTTCACGCTGCCGCCCAATCCGCCTTTCAGTTCCTCCAGGTGCACCAGGAAATCCTGGTGGCGGCGCAGAGCCTCGCGCGCGAACTCATAAAAAAGCCGCCCGGCTGGGAGAATCTCCAGCGGGCGGCGGCTGCGATCCAGCAACCGGGTACCCAGGTGTTTTTCCAGCTCCTGCACCGTCTGGCTGGCCGCCGATTGCGTCACGCCGTTGTGGGCAGCTCCGCGGCTGATGCTGCGGGTTTGGTAGATATCCTTGAAAAGCTGAAGTTGCGATAAGTCCACTGGCCGAATCGTAACATAAGAGTCACTGATGTGACAACCGGCATTATTTAATTTTGACTGATACAGTAACTCCGCATATACTGTAGTAACTCCCCATGGAACAGGATGAGCCCAAAATGCAGCCCGAAGACTATCCACAGATTGGTCTGCCGTCCGCGCGCGGCCTGTACGACCCCGGCAATGAACACGATGCCTGCGGCATCGGCTTCGTCGTCAACATCAAAGGTGACAGATCGCACGACATCATCCTCAAGGGCATTCAGATTCTCCTGAATCTGACGCACCGGGGCGCCTGCGGGTGCGATCCGGAGACCGGCGACGGTGCCGGTGTGCTGATTCAGATCCCCCACGAATTCTTCGCCAGAGAGTGCGGGAAACTGGGCTTCACCCTGCCAAAACCGGGCGAATATGGCGCCGGGCTGGTCTTCCTGCCGGTGGAGCCGCAGCAGCGCCTGCTGTGCGAGGGCATCGTCGAACGAATCATCCGGGAAGAAGGTCTGGATCTGCTGGGCTGGCGCGACACGCCCGTGGACATTGAAGCCATCGGCCGCGTGGCGCGGGCCTCGCAGCCCTACATCGAGCAGGTATTCATCAGCCGCGCCTCCGGCATGGATCAGGACACCCTGGAGCGGAAGCTGTACGTGATCCGCAAGCGCGCCGAGAAAGAGATCGGTGAAAGCGATGACATTAAGGACAAGAGCTTCTTCTACCTCCCGTCGCTCTCCTCCCGCACCATCATCTACAAAGGCCTGCTGCTGTCATCGCAGATCTCCACGTTCTATCGCGATCTGGCGGACCCGGAGTGCCTGAGCGCGCTCTGCATGGTGCACCAGCGCTTCTCCACAAACACATTCCCCACCTGGCAGTTGGCGCACCCGTTCCGCTTTCTCTGCCACAACGGTGAGATCAACACGGTCCGCGGCAACGCGGCCTGGATGGCGGCGCGGCAGCCGATTCTCGCCTCCCCGCTGTTTGGCGACGACATCCGGAAGATCATGCCGGTCATTCAGCCGCACGGCTCAGACTCGGCCAACCTGGACAACGTGGTGGAACTACTGACCTTAGCCGGGCGCAGCCTGCCGCATGTCATGGCGATGTTGATCCCGGAAGCGTGGGACTCCGACGATACCATGCACCCGGACAAGAAGGCGTTTTACGAATATCACGCCTCGCTGATGGAGCCGTGGGACGGCCCGGCGGCCGTGGCTTTCACCGACGGCCGCGTCATCGGCGCCACGCTGGACCGCAACGGGTTGCGGCCCGCCCGCTACATGGTGACCCGCGATGGCCTGCTGATCATGGCGTCGGAGACCGGCGTGCTGCCCGTCAAGCCCGAGGACGTCGTCTACAAAGGCCGGCTCCAACCCGGCAAGATGCTCTTTGTGGACACCGTGCAGGGGCGCCTGGTGCCGGACGAAGAGATCAAGCAGGGCCTGTGGGAACGGCAGCCCTACGCCCGGTGGATTGAAGCCCAGCAATTGCGGCTGGACAGTATCCCGGAGCCGACCCGCGTCCTGCCGGCCGATCACGATACCGTGCTGCTGCGGCAACGCGCCTTCGGCTACACCGAAGAAGACATCAACCGGGTTCTCACACCGATGGCTGCCACCGGCGCCGAGCCCATCGGCTCCATGGGCGCCGATACCCCGCTGGCGTGCCTGTCTGACAAGCCCCAGCCGCTCTTCCACTACTTCAAGCAATTGTTCGCGCAGGTCACCAATCCGCCCATAGATCCCATTCGGGAAGAACTGGTGATGTCGCTGACGTCCTATCTGGGGACGGAACGGAACATCCTGGCCGAGACGCCGCAGCACTGCCACACGCTGAAGCTGGAACATCCGATTCTGACCAATCGCGATCTGGAAAAGCTCCGCCGCCTGAGCCTCGGCGAGTTCCTCGCCACCACGCTGCCGATGATGTACCGCGTGGACGGCGGCGGCCCGGAGTTGGAGCGTTCCCTCAGTGGCCTGTGCCGGCGCGCCTCGCTGGCCATCAAGCAGGGCTATACGGTCCTGATCCTCTCGGATCGTGGCATCGATGAAGAACTCGCGCCGATCCCGTCGCTGCTGGCCCTCAGCGCCGTCCACAATCACCTGGTACGGGAAGGCACGCGCACCCAGGTCTGCCTGATTATTGAATCCGGCGAGCCGCGCGAGGTGATGCACTTCT
>JBBQLF010000086.1:0-11459 GCA_038327695.1 Bryobacterales bacterium | reverse complement strand
TTACAGGAAACAAGAGACTTACGCGCCAGCGGCGCGGATGATGTCGCCAGCCCCGCGCCACGCCACGTGGCAGAACCTGTTTTCGGCGTGGGCAACTCTAAATGAGCAGAGGTGGGTCATTTCTCGTGAGCGCCGAGGCATTGAGGTAGCAGCAGCGTAGGGCGATCATGTCATTGGCACCGCGAACAGCCCAGAACAGCCCAGAACATGCCGGACTGTTTGAGGTGTTGGCCGGCAACGGTTCTGCATCCGGCATCGATCACGCCTGAACCGGCGAACAAGTCCAGGTTGCGAAAACCGGAGTAGCGCATGCGGACTCGTCTTCTTTCGAAGTAGCCAGTCCCGGATCTGATGAACTCCGCCAGTGCGGGTGTTGTGGGGGTGGTAGCGCGGAGCAGATCGGCCAGTTCTTCGATTCTTCCGTCATCCAGTCTGGGTTTGTGGATGTCCATCCTCCGTTGTCGACCAGCCGGGTCATAGGGGTGGAGGCTCCAGGCGATGTCCCACAGGTGCTGGCGAGCGTGATAGACATCCACGGTCTGTGTGGCCCCGGGAAAGTGGGGCTCCGCGCTGTTCCAGATCCACTCGGAGCCATCACCGATGGCCACGCCTTTGACGGTGCGATTCCAACCGCGAATCCGGGCTTCGAAATAGATGCGCATACCGACCTCATCAGCGATTTCGATAACCCCGGTGTAGGTGGTGGAGCCGGGATCGCGAAGCGGTTAGCCCTCATTGTCCCAGGTAGTTTGGGTGAAGATGGGGCCGAACTTGACTTCCCGCGTTCGCGTGGGCTGCCCGTCAATACTCCCGGTTCGTCCCAGGGTCTCTTCTGTCACGACCGGTGTTCCGGTGCCATCCGCCTCGCTGTACAGTGTGGGAACCGGCGCGCCGATTATGATCGGCAGGTTCAGGTGTGCGGCTTGGTTTATCTGGGACTTCTCACGCCGGCCAGATCGTCGCCGATGCTTTCGGCAGTGCGCTCCCCGGCCTTGGTGGTGATCGCGAGCCTGGCCAGCAGTTCGATCGGCTGGCGGCCGTGATCGACAAGAGCGTCCGATCCGACCAGCACCAGCATTTGCCTCACGCCGGGTGACAAGGTCCTCGTGGTCAAGTGGCAGTTCGATGTCGGAAGGGGGGCCAAGCCTCTGCCACAGACGCAGCAAAGAAACCAGGGCTGCGTGATCTCCACCTCGTTCAGAACGGTGAAAATCCAACAGGAGCGCAGTTCGCGATAGCGGGCTGCCTGAGCGCAGGGACAGGCGTGCTTGCGCTCATTCGGGGCGGCCGCGCCGGCCTTGTGCAGCGCCAACGCAGGGCCAGCTCGACAGCTTCTAGATCCAACTGCCCGCTCTTGCGGCGGTGCTGTAAGACCAGATGAAGCAGGCTACTTGCTTCTTCGTATCGACGGAAATGACTGGCTGGCGGCCGGCTTGAAACTCCCGGATTCTGTCCTTGATGTGGTGAAACTGCGCATCCCGGTCCGGGTGAGAGGAACCTTACCAGGGTCTTCCGGTTGGCCTGCGGGCTGTAGTCCATCTGATGCAGAAGCTCTGCCACCATGCGGTGACTGGTCTTGCGTCTCATGCGTTGCAGTGCGGCGGCCAACTGCCGCACACTCTTGCAGGTCCACCTCAGCGGAGACTCCGGATCACCACGCATCACCGGCTCTACCAAAGCCTCCAGATCACGGTTCAGAGTCGCGCCCTGGTCAACCGTCCGCTTCCGCCCAGCTCCCCTTCTCCGAATTCGTTGGCCGCGCGCCGGCTTCGGTGCAGCCTTGAGTTCGACGATCCCGCGAATCACCGTCCCGCGTGACAAACCGCTGCCCTGAGCCACCACGCTGACTCCGCCGAAGCCAATGGCAGCCGCCTCGGCTGCCGCGACCAATCGTCGGGTGCGTTCGTCCAGAACGCCAGCCAGGACCTCGAACTTGCGCGCCAAGGATTCGGCGTCGTCTGGCACCACTGCCAGTATCGAACATGTTGGCCTTAAGATGTTCTAGTTATTTTGTGACAGACGCTAAAACTCAGATCTTTGGCTTCGTTGTCCACGGTGGGCTCGTGAGCATGAGGCTCGGCGTCAGAGTGACACATCTGAGCCGGTCTGTCAATGAAGAAACGATGAGCCCGACTTATTGAAAGAGTGTCGACGTTTCACGGTGCCCAGGTGGCCAAAACAACTCAGCCCGAAAATGTAGAAACTCCAGGGCGCGGGCCATGGCCCGCGCCGGCATCGGACTAATCGTCACCGGTCTCGCCGTGGCCAGCCTCGCCGCCGTCAACCCCCTTGCCGCCATATGGATTCACGATACCAGGGAACTGGGACTCGTCCGCGGTCTCTGGCGCACCTGCCTGGGCGACCTTGCCCGCTGGGGCCTGTTCTTTGCCGGGCTCGGTGTGCTGCTTGCCGCGAGCGCCTCTTCGCTCCTCGAACGGATGGAGCCGATGGCCCAGATTGCCCGCTTTGGCCGCGCCCTCACTATGCGGCCGCAGGCTCGGACGCCCGCCTTCCTCTGGGGGCTCAGCCTGCTGGTCTCCGGCTGCCTCACCTTTTCCTATCCGGCGCTCACGCTGAGTTGCGCAGCCGGCATCGCCGGAATCTGCATCGCGTACATCGGCAGCCGCGAGTTGTTCCGGCTGTTCCTGGAAACAGTGGAGCGGATGGAGCCGTGGACGGCGTTGCGCCCAGCATCCAGCCTCAGGTGCACCACCACGGCCGACTCGCCACCGCCGTCATCGCCTTGCTGGTGTCAGTCCTCGGCGTGGCATGGTTCCTGTGGCGCAATCCGGCCGAGCCTCGCCCGGCCGAGGCCGCCACCATTCTGGCCTGCAATGGTTTCCCGGAGCTCTGCGACCGCCGAATCGATCAGGTGGTTTTTCCTGGTGCGCACAACGCCATGTCCCATCAGGATGCGTCCGGCTGGATGCTCCCGCACCATGAGGCCGGCATGCCCCGTACGCTCCATGATGGAATCCGAGCACTCCTCATCGACGTCCACTACGGCTTGGCCGGAGGCACTCGCATCAAGACCAACCTGAGTGAGGAACCGAACGCCGCCACCATGAAGAAGGCGCTCGGCGAGGAGGGGTACAAGGCGGCCATGCGCATCCGGGACCGCCTCGTCGGGGTGGATGAATCGAGACGTGGCGCCTACTTCTGCCACGGCTTTTGCGAATTGGGCGCTTACCCCGTGGCGCCCGCCCTGCGCGAGGTTCGCGATTTCGTCGTGGCGCACCCCGGCGAAGTGGTCAACCTCATCGTCGAGGACTACGTCACACTGCAGGATCTGGCTGCCGAATTCGAGCAGGCCGGCTTCGCCGGGCCCGTCTATACGGGCACTCCCTCACCGCGGTGGCTCACGCTCCGGCGATTGATTGAATCCGGCCAGCGAGTGCTGGTTTTCACGGAGTCCGGCAGGCCCGGCGTACCTTGGCTCCGGCCGGCGTTTGAAACATTTCGGGAGACCCCGTATTCCTTCCACAAGGCCGAGGAGTTCTCGTGTCGCGCCAATCGCGGTGGAGACGCCGGCCCGCTCTTTCAGGTCAACCACTGGATCGATACAACGCCCACGCCGAAACCGTCCAATGCCGCCATTGCCAACGCCTACCCGTTCCTGGTGGCACGCACAGAGCAGTGCGCCGCCGAACGCCACCATCTGCCGAACGTGATCGCTGTCGACTTCTGCCGCACGGGCGATCTGCTTGCCGTCGTCCACACGCTCAACGGCGCCGGTCAGGAGGATGAGCCGGCGTCCGCGCGCCTGTCCCCATAGGGACGCGATGCTTGCCGGACCGGAGGCCGGGCAGGAATCTGAAAGGTCGCAGGGCCGCCAAGTGGACCAGTCGTGGGCGCCGCTGCTGCCCACGTAGTACTCGTCTGCGATCTTGTGATTGGCCAGTGCCTCATTCAGCGCGACACATCGCTCGCCACACGGTCATTCGCCTCGAACGTGCCCTACCCCACGAACAGGCAAGCCAATGTCTTGTTGACATTGGGATCACCGGCAACCTCGCGCGCGTCTTCTCAATTGGCGGCCTTTTGCCTGACTCCGAGTGAGAAATCGCGGCTACGAATCCCTTACGCATCGTGAACACTCAGCGCCGTAAAGTGGACTCACCTCTTTGATTCCACAAAAAGGGGAAGCTGTCCAGCGTGACATCCTCGTGTCCCGCAGTGAGGCGTGGAGTTCGGGAATCTTCTTGCTGGTGCTGTCTGTTAACGCCATGCTCGTGACACAAAAGCGTCGATGTGTTCGTCCGCACTCAGGCCAACGGTTCCCGAACCTACCCACCAATCGTCGATACCGTGCGGGTCGACGGCAAGGTCCAGGTGCGCGTCTTGCGCCGTCTCGGCCGCCTGATTGGGTTGTTGGCCAGTGGCCAGTTAGACTCGCTGCTCCAGTCGCTCGGACGGTTCTCCGGGAAGCTCGCGATCCTCGGCGCCCATGCACGGGGCGACCGCATCGCCATTCGCAGCGCCAGGATCGGGCCGGTCCAGATCCTCCCTTTCAAGCCGGACACCCGAGACACCCGCCACGGCCAACCGTTCAGGCGGGTGATGTGCAACAATGGAGGAGTTCGATCCCCGGTTCGGGCCGTGGCGCAGCCTGGCTAGCGCGCTTGCTTGGGGTGCAAGAGGTCCCGAGTTCAAATCTCGGCGGCCCGACCAAACGTTTCAAAGAGTTACAGACCCCACCTTCCTCCCAGACTCCTGCCTGGAGTCCATTGGGAGTCCAAACGGAGTCCACGCCTCGCGGTACCCAGTGAGTTTCGGCTGGCTACCACGACCAGCCCTCTGTTTCCAATCGCGTGTTATCCATGGGACGCATGGTAGCCCCCCACTCGCGCGTTCGCTGGTGGAGAAGACAATTCATCACCTATAAGGGAACAGCTACCAGAGGCCCGGCGCGTCCGATATCCACCAACTCCGTGAGTCTCAGGGACAGAGCGACCGGGCCGTGGCTACTGCCGCTGGACAGACCTTGGCCTCGGCCAAGGCTTCCGCGGAATGCGCTAGGGCGTCCGCCTCAACTTGCGGCGAACACGCCCGCCAGATTATTTTCGACCGGTTGCTCGCCCTGCACCATCAACACCACGCCTGAGAGAAAGGTGCGACTGGATTGGCCCGTCAGGCGAAGCCCAGTCGCAGGCGGGGAAGAAAGGTCTAATCGGCCGTGACAGTCCAACGGTGTTCTCGTGGCCGTACACGGCCGATAAGTTGATCAGATGCGGGCGTTTTCGAAAAGACGGTATCTTGAGAGGGGGGCAGGATTCCCTCGGACAGTGGCCTTGTACTCGGGGCTGCCCTGGAGATACGCTTGGGCGATACACAAACATTTCAACATGGACATGTTTTGGGTGGACAGCCTATGGTAACAGTGCAGCCTGACGATCGGCCCGACTTCGAGAACCCTCCCGTCATGGAGACGGTTCTCTCGGCCCAGTTTCAGCCCCTCAGTCAGATGCGTGCGGCGCACTTCGGTCTGTTCTGGAATCAGATCCGTGACCGGTATTCGAAAACCGAAGAGCGGCCTGCTTTGGATCCCGTTGTGGAGAGGTTTCCTGAGTCTGTCAGGCGGCGCCTGGGGGTGCATCTCCCCATCCTGGAGACTCCTCCGCTGCCACGCGTCTGGTTTGTCCATCGAAACCAGAACGAACTGCTGCAGGTTCAGACCGACCGGTTCATCAGGAACTGGCGCCAAACGGGCGAGGGCGACGCTTACCCCCGCTACGAGAAGGTGAAGGAGCGGTTTGACCAGGACTTCCTGGAATTCCAAGACTTCGCATCTCGTGAGCAGCTCGGCGCAATCGAAGTGAACCAGTGCGAGGTCACGTACGTCAACCACATAGTGGCCGGAGACGGTTGGGCAAGCCACGAAGATCTTGACAAAGTACTGACGGTGTGGAAGCACCCGGGCGCCCCGTTTACGGGAAAGGCAGAGGATGCTGCGTTTCACGCACGGTTCCCAATCAAGGACGCCGCGGGGCATCCGGTCGGGCGATTGCACGTGGATCTCCAGACGGCCGTCAGGAATACGGACAGTAAGCCTATGCTCGTCCTGAACCTCACGGCGCGCGGCATGCTCGGCAACTCAACCGGGTTCTTCGATTTGGGCCGTGAGTGGATCGTGCGGTCCTTTGCGGAAATGACGACGGCAGAAATGCACCAAGTCTGGAAAAGGAGACGATAATGGCGACGTACACGCACGCACTGCCGTGGACGAACAGCCTGTTCCAGCCGAAATGGGGATCAGGCGGTTCGGAGGCAATTGCATTCACTGATCCTGATGTTGCCCGCGTCAGTGTGACTGCACGGCCGGAGGCGCGACGCCCGGCGGCTTATACGCTTGAAACCCCGTTCCCGGCTTGGCTCAAACCCACGATCCAGGCGTTCATAGATCTGCTTCAGTTGCCCCAGAACTGGGATGGCTACGGGGCTGTTCAGGTTCGGGAGCAGCTCGCGCAACAAGCGCTCATGGTGCTCGTCGAGGTCATGGAAAACGACGCGCCATCTCCTAGCGTCGTCCCTTTGAGCGACGGCGGCGTCCAGATTGAGTGGCACCGGCGGGGCCTGAACATCGAGATCGAGTTTCCCGCCGATGAGGCGCCGGGCTATTGCTATTACGAAGACGACGGCGATTTGGAAAGCGAAGGGCGGGTCTCCAGGAACTACGAACGGATCCAGGCCTATATCGCAACCCTGAAGTGAGATCTGCCCCGAGCATGGCCACGGACCATTTCGACGATCCCAATATCCCAGACGAGGAGCGGCTCTTTCGCCGGATTAACCTTGCTCACATGGTGGATGGCGGCGGAGGGGAAAGCGCGGTGTCATCAGCCGCGTTTCGCGCCCCTGAGCTCTCTGTGAATCTGGAGAGTGTGATGCGGACCGCAGGCCGGGGGCCCGAGGACTCGCTCAAGGACAACCCCAACGACCTCCTGACGAGCATCGCCGCCGGTGTGTGCCGCCGTAACCTTCAAATTGTATGTCCCGACCCAATTCCGAAAGAACCAGCGCACGGCTACGTCTTCGGTAATAAGAGCAAGAGAATTCAGCGGGCGCTGCGCGACGCTGCCAGATGGGTTGTGCCGGACGCAGCACCGTCCTGGGAGGAGATCCGCTTGCGAAAAGCGCAACTTGGGATCACTGGCAGAGAACTGGGAGAGGATTAGACCGCAGCATCCGTGACAGGATCCCCGTAATGCTGCATCGTAGCCGCTTTACTCGGCACATGCGCGTTGCACCTGGCTTTTCTGTTGACGACACGAACGCCGCCTGGTATTCATGAGCTGAACGCTGAGGACAGCCCACGCCGGCCGGCCCCGCATTACCAGCCGTTCAAGCCGTTGTGCCGGACATGGGAAAGGAACTCATCCCGGCTGTCTTTTCTGTGCCGGAACGCCCCCAACATCGCGGATGACGTCGTCGACGAGTGCTGCTTCTCCACCCCGCGCATCATCATGCACAGATGCCGCGCTTCCGTGATGACACCCACGCCAGCCGGATCGAGAACGTCGCGAAGGCATTCGGCGATCTGCTGGGTCATCCGCTCTTGCACCTGTAGCCGCCTCGCGAACACGTCTACCAACCGTGGGATTTTGCTCAAACCGATGATCTTGTTCTTCGGGATGTAGGCCACGTGCGCCTTGCCGTAGAACGGCAACATGTGGTGCTCGCACATGGAGAAGAACTCGATGTCCTTTACAACCACCATCTCATCGCACTTCTCGGTAAAGACAGCCCCGTTCACGATCGCATCGATATCGGCGGCATAGCCGCTGGTCAGGAACTTCAGCGCCTTCTCAGAGCGCTCCGGCGTGGCCAGCAACCCCTCCCGGCCGGGATCTTCTCCCAACTCGCGCAGCACTTCCCTGACGTGCGCAGCTATCAGCCCGTCCGGGCTCACCACGACTTGCCGCTTGGGATCAATGAACTTAACCACGGCTTTCGCTGATTTCATGAACTTCGATTTCCCGTCCTGCCGGCAACGGCGCCAGCACTTCAAAGATGTTGTTTTGCGTCTCCCAGATTCGGAGCTTCTCAAAACGGCCCCCGCTGCCGCCAAACGCCTCCGGCCACGCCTTTGCCAAGCGCCCCGCGATCACTTCGGCCAGCACTTCCGTCGTCGGCACCAGCGCCGCGAATTCCCGGACTTCCAGGTTTAGATTCCGGCGGTCGAAGTTCCGCAAAACTACAGATTGCACACACTGGTCCAGGGCATCGACGCTGACGAGCCGTCCCCTGACGCCATCAACTTCACCGCGAATCGTCACATCCATCACGTAGTCGTGTCCGTGGCCGTATGGGTTGTTGCACTTGCCATATACCTCGCGGTTCTGGTCCGCGCTCAGCAATTCGCTGTGCAGCCGGTGGGACGCCGAGAATCGGTAGCGGCGCGTCAGGCGGACATCTGCCATATTCAGCGCCCCTCGTAATCCACGTACAGATCGGCGGTCTCAAACAGGCGAATGGTGCACAGGCTGGCAGGACCTTCGGCGAACCGCGGCGCCAGACGGCGCCACATTTCCACCACCAGATTCTCCGGTGTGGGCACTACCGTGTCAAACGGCGACACCTCGAAGTTCAGGTGGCGATGATCCATGGGCGTCAGGATCTCTTCCTCCAGAATGCACTTTACGTCTTTCAGATCCACCACCATGCCGGTCACCCGGTCTGGCTCGCCTTCCAGCGTAACCTCCAATGCATAGTTGTGCCCGTGGCCGTGGGGATTGGCATCCGCCCCGTACAACGCGTGGTTCTCCTCGTCGCTCAGCGCCGCGTTGTGACAGGAGTGTGAGGCTGAAAACTCGACTCGTCTGGTGATCCGCATACCTGGTCCGCACCCCCATCTGTGAGATGCGCAGGTAGACGCCCCAGATGCAACTATGGGCGGCCGGGCTAGAATGGAAATGCCAATGAAGAATCAAGAAAAGACCGTTCGGGCGTTACAGGCTGGAGCCCTCGTGCTGCTGGCCGGACTCTGTTTCGTAGTAGCCGACTCCCACCGGGAGAGACTGGTATTAGTGGGCGACAGCGCGCCCCGCTTCCAGGTTACGACCGACAAGGGCACGAAGATCTCCCGCACCGACTTCGGCGGCAAGCTCCTGGTTATCAATTTCTGGGCCACCTGGTGCCCCCCTTGCGTCGACGAGATGCCGTCCCTGCAGGCGATGGCGCAGCAGTTGGGCCCGAAGGGTGTGGTGGTTCTCGGTGTCAGCGTGGACAAGAATGAAGCCTCTTACAAGCGCTTCCTGCAACAGGCCCGCATCCAGTTTGAAACCGCGCGCGACCCGGAGGCCGGCATCAGCGCCGAATACGGCACTTTCAAGTATCCGGAGACCTACGTAATTAACCGCGACGGCAAGGTGGTCCAGAAGCACATCGGGCCGCGCGACTGGATGGAACCCGGGCTCCTGAAAAGCCTCGAGTCGCTGCTCTAGCCCTACTTTCGCAAATCCAGTGGACTTTCTCCATCCGGAGGGCCGCAGGCTTGGCTTTGGTGTAGTCACTCACCTAGATGAAAGAAGTGATGGCATCCAGCGGCCCAGTTCGAACAGCTTGACGGCCTTGCGTTGTTCGGCGCTCAAGTCCGGCGCAAGCATTACCGTGGCCCGGCGGCCACGCGTTGTGGAGCGTACGCGCACCAGCGTCGCTTTCACCTCGGAGAGCATCTTCATCAGGCCCCGCACCGGCTTCTTGGCGTCGAGCGCCAGGCGCGCCAAACTGACCAGCATCAGACCGATCACGGTGGCGAACGTGTGCAGCCGCAATGAACCGTCGGCCCATTGGTGCGAAGGGCCCCAGGGCACTATCCCGCCTTTTTTAGCCCGGCGGAACAGTTCTTCCACATTCCACTGACCCCGGAAAGCATGCACAATGCGGCCGGTGCTCCAGAAATGGTGGTCGGTACACAATACCCGCCGGCCCAGGCGCGTGCGCTCCAGCAATCGCCGCTGTGCCGCGTCCACATGCCAGTGAAGCGAGACTTTCCCGCTGTGCTCTTTCACCGTTGTCACAACGAACTCCGACAGGTGTTCGCGTTGCAGCGCCTTCCGGACCCGGTCCTCCAGTGCTTCGCGCTGGATACGTCCGCGCGCCGCGCGCTGCTCCAGCTTGCGTAGTTCCACTCTGGCCTTACCCAGCGCCAGAGCGATCCCTCGCTTCTGTCCGCGTAGTAATTCCTCACTCTCCACCACCACCAGAGTGCGGTCCAGGTCGCCAACGCGAGTCCGCAACCGCGCGGCGCGCACGTCTCCCAGCGTCCCTCCCAGGCGCTCCATCGCTCCTCTCCCCGCGGCGTGCTCCAGCGCCAACTGCGAAGCGCCATGGCTTAACGGCAGCGAGATCAGGGTGTAGTAACCTTCCGCATCCAGGTCGAGTTCCAGTTGGGGACTCCATGAGCCGCCGTCGCGCACCAGAGTGCGGCAGCCAGGGTGGGCACGCTGTTCGCCCTCGTCCAGAGCGTCATGCAGTTTGCCCAGCGCGCCCAGGCAGTCAGTCAACACCGTCTGGTCGGATCCGTTGCCGGGATACGTACGATGAAGTAGCGGCACATGGCCCGTCTCGCTCACCAGAGTCGCCAATCCGACTACGCGAAGATCGCTTCGCTTGCTTTTGGCATGGCCGCGCCGCGCCAGTTCGCCGGGCGTGGTGGTCGCGATGTGGGTGTCGAAGTTGGTCGTGTCGAACGCCAGCACGTCCGCCGGCAAGTCGAAGTGCCGGACCGCCGCGCGGGCGATCCCGATCTGCGCTTTCTCCAGTTGCTCATCGGTGACCTGCCCGGCTAGCCGATGAAACTCCTGTCCGGTGAAGGCGGCGGCAGGCAGGCACGAGACCCGGGCCACACACGATTCCAGAAACGCCGCCAAATGGGTCTTGCCGGCTGGCGCACAAGCTCGCTGCACCGCCACGGCCAGCACCATTTCGCCCAACGTCGGCCCCCCCGTGCGTCCCGGCAGACCACAGGCCTGATCGATGACCTTGATCAGGTCCAGTTGCTCGGCGATCCATACCAAAGCCCCGACGTCGCCGATCCGTCGCGTCCCGACCGTACATGTCGACCCCAAATCGGCCACCGGCGGCGGATCGGCCGGACCTAAAACGGCCTGACGCGCGAAGGGCCTCTGACGGGCGGGGTCCCACAGTGACTGGGAAGCGATCCGGTACCTGCGCCCTCCAACCTCGCGCACAAACATATTCATTCTTTCATCTAGCCACGCGCGGATCCCTCTGTCAAGCGAAACATGCGTTCAGAAGGCACGCCAGCTCTCTCCGGGCCTCTCTATCCCCCCAGATTTGCGAAAGTAGGGCTAGGGGCGAAACAAAGCACTATGAAACTCAACGCTTACCTGCTCAAGAGCACGATTGTGGCGGCCCTCGGGGGCCTGCTATTCGGATTCGACACGGCCGTCATTGCCGGCGCTACGCATGCCCTGACGAACCTGTTCTCGTTGACG
>JBBQLF010000085.1:0-11550 GCA_038327695.1 Bryobacterales bacterium | reverse complement strand
GCTGGGCGCGCAGGACTCCGCACGTCTGGGCGCGGGACTGGAGCGGATTGAAGCGGCCTCCGGGGGCGCGCTGGGCGCGCAGGACTCCGCGCGTCTGGGCGCGGAACTGGAGCGGATTGAAGAGGCCTCCGGCGGCGTGCTGGGCCTGAGCGCCACGGATCTGGACACCGGCGTCGCCGTCGGCTGGCGCGCCAAGGAACGCTTCCCGATGATGAGCGTCTACAAGCTGCCCATCGCCATCCGCGCTCTGGCTCTCATGGAGGAAGGGGAGTTCCCCTACCGGAAGTGGTTTAAGCTGGAGCCCGCCGATTACTCCACTGGCCACAGCCCGCTGCGGGATCAGTATCCGGAAGGGGTGGTGCGAACCGCGGGACAGCTTCTGGAGTTGATGCTGGTGGAGAGTGACAATAGCGCCTGCGACTTTCTGCTGCGCGAGGTGGGTGGAGCCAAAGCAGTGGATTTCCTGATGAACCGGCTGACGAAAGGCGGCATCCGCGTGGACCGGTCCGAGAAGCAGATGGGCGTGGACTTCCGCCAGACGGGCGCGAAAGCGTTTGCGGAGGATGGGCGCGACTCGGCCACGCCGGAGGCCATGACGGCCCTGCTGATCATGGTGGAGCGGCGGCTCCTGCGGCCCCAGGCGACCGGCCTGCTCATCCGCTGGCTCACCGAAACGCAGACCGGACAAAACCGGATCAAAGCACTGCTGCCGCCCGGCGTGCGCGTGTGGCACAAGACGGGATCGGGTGGAACGAAAGACGGCGTGACGCTGTGCACCAACGACGCGGGCGTGATCACCGGTCCGGGCGGGACCGGACGGATCGCGCTGACCGTGTTCGTGAAGCTCTCCACCAAGGACACCGCCGCCCAGGAGCGGGCCATCGCGGAGACGGCCGCGGCGGTCTACCGTTTCTATCGCGAGCGCGCGCCGAAGTGATTGAGGCTGGCAGCGGGGCAGCAGCGGCTGCCCTCGAGCAGCGCGCGGTCCCGGCGAGCCCCATCTGTTCTGAAATTTCGGGGCCGGATGGATTAAGACTCCTCGAAGTAGAACTCGCCGCCGGCGACAATCTCGGCCGGGCCCACCATGCGGAGCAGCGGGCCGTCGGCGCGGAACTCCAGCGGACCGGCCAGGGTCTGGACGGTGACGGGACTCTCCACCAGCCCGCGGGCCAGGGCGGCGGCGACAGCGCCGGTGGAGCCGGTGCCGCTGGACATGGTGAAGCCGGCGCCGCGCTCAAAGAAGCGCACGTCCAGGGTGTGGCGGTCCCGCACCACGACGAAGCTGACGTTGGTGCGCTGGGGGAACTGGGGGTGGCGCTCGATCTCGGCGCCAAGCGCTTTCCAGCCGAAGTCGAAGTTTTCCACAAACAGGGCGCACTGCGGATTGCCGACGTTGAGAATGGTGCAATCGTGGGCGGCGTCGCGGCAGCGGAGATCGAATTGCACGTGGTCCACGCGGGCCTCGCCCATATTCATCTCAAACGTGTAGCGCAGGCGGCTGGCCTCCAGAGCGCGGAGTTCCTTGGGGCCGGCACCGGTTCGGATGGGGATGTCGCCGCTGACGAGACCCGCGTCGCAAAGAAACGCGGCGGCGCAGCGCGTGCCGTTGCCCGACATTTCCACCTCGCCGCCGTCGGGATTGAAGAGGCGGATGGCGGCGGAATGCTCGGCCGTGGGGGGAGAGACCAGCAGCCACCCGTCGGCGCCGGCGCCGGAATTGCGGTGGCAGATGGCGATGGCGGCGGCGGCGAGACGGTCTTCCGAGGGCGCCTGGTGGGCCCAGGTGAGCAGGAAGTCATTCAGTGCGCCGTGGGCTTTGACGTAGGGGATTTTGATCATTGGATGTGGCGCCAGATCTCGATGGCCGGCCTTTCGTTCACACCGAAAATTCTGACACATTCGTAGCGGCGTGGGCCGCTCGTCATGCGCCGCAAGGTTCTGGAGACGTCATCACCGGGGATGGCGATGGCCCACTCCTGCCAGAGGAAGAGATCAGGCCGCGCGGCGGAGGCCTGCCACAGCGGGCCGTCGCCCTGGTGGAAGGATTCGCGCAGCGGGATGCCGGCCTGGCGCAGAATGCCGCTTTGATCGCCGAAACCCATGAAGATGCCGGCGCCGGTGCGGTAGCGCGGTTGGAGATAATCGACGGCGAGCTGGGTCCAGACGCGCCGGTCGGCTGAGTTCTGTTCCGATTCGCGCCACGTCACCCAGTTCTCTTTATTCTCCATGCGCGGGTAACCCACCCACGGGGAGAGGGCGGCGCAGGCCAAAAGGACGGCGGGCAGGGTGCGCCAGCGGAGGGGCAGCAGGGCGGCCAGCGCGGCGACCGCGAAGCAGGCCAGCGGCAGGGCGTTGAGGCCATAGCGGGTGTTGTAATAAGTGCTCGGCCAGAGAGTCGGGACGAAGATCGGCGTGCCGGAGGAGTACAAACTGAGCACGTAGAAGGCGGGCGTGAGGGCCAGCAGGGCCACGGCCCACCAGGCGCGCTTACAGATGGCGGCGACAACACCGGCCACGCCGAGCCAGACCAACGGGCGGCCAATGCAAAGCTGGGCGGCGGTGCGGTAATACTGCCAGGCCTTGGGCCAATCGTGATCGCCCGGATAGCGGAAGCCGCCTTGATCCAAGGCGCGCTGGTAGATCATCTTGGCGGAATACTCGCCGTTGTAGAACTCCAGCGGCGACGAGTAGAGAATGGCGTTGTGGGCCAGCCAGTACAGCGGGCCGGCTCCGGCAATGAGACAGAAGCCCAGCGTGGAGCGCCAGCGGGTTTCACCGCCGTAAAGGAGGAAGAAGGCGGCCACGAAGGGGAGCAGGAACCAGGCCTCATAGCGGGTGAGGGTGCCGCAGCAGGCCATCAGGCCGGCCAGGAGCGCGTCGGCGGGCCGGCGGGTATCCCGGAAGCGGGCGCAGGCGTAAAGCAGCCCCAGGGCGCAGCAGAGGGCCATGGATTCGGTCATCGGCGTGCTCTGGAGGTAGAGCAGATTGGGGTTCAGCGCGTAGATGGCCAGCGCGGCGGCGGCGGGCGCGGTGGACCGGAAGATGCGGCGGATGGCCTGGAAGAGAAACCAGCCGCCGCCGATGAAGCAGAGCGCGGCGGGGATAGCGCCGGCGATGCCGCTGCGCCACCACGAATCGATCATCGTGAAGGGCAGCATCAGCAGGTGGGGCAGAGGAAGCCAGACGGTGCCGAGCTGTTCATAGCCGGGCTGGCGCGAATCGGCGAGGCGGCGGGCGATGTTGAGGTGGGCCTGGGCATCGCCGTAGTAAAGGGTCCAGCCCTGAGCGGAGACGTAGAGCAACGCGCCGGCGCTGAGGAGCGCCAGCGCGAGGAGCGCTCCGAATCCCCTGGCGGGATTAGAAGGCGGTAAAGCGGCGGAACTGTTCGAAGCGCGCTTCGATCTCATCGCGGGTGAGGGTGCGGAACCGGTCGACGCCGAACTCTTCGCAGCAGAAGCTACCCATGACGGAACCGTAGACGACCGCGCGTCCGAGGTCGAGCGGGGTGGCGGTCTCTACGCTGACGCCGCGCGAGGCAAGATAGCCGATGAAACCACCGGCGAAGCAGTCTCCAGCGCCGGTGGGGTCCTTCAGCGCGTCCAGGAGGTAGCCGGGGATGGCGAAGTGGCCGTCGCCGTGGAAGAGCGTGGCGCCAAACTCGCCGCGTTTGATGACGAGGATTTGGGGGCCGAGGGCGCGGATTTTGGCGGCGGCCTTCTTCAGGTTGGATTCGCCGGAGAGCAGGCGGGCTTCACTGTCATTAATGAGCAGGAAGTTCCAGCCCTTCAGGGTTTCCAGCAGCTCCGCGCGAAAGTCGTTGATCCAGAAATTCATGGTGTCGCCGCCGGTGAGGCGGGCGGCAGGCATCTGATCGCGCACCACTTTTTGCAGTGCCGGCTGAATATTGCCCAGCATCAGGTAGGGCTGCGCCTTGTAGGCCTCCGGCAGCTTGGGGCTGAAATTGGCGAAGACGTTGAGATCCGTGGTGATGGTCTCGCGGTCATTCATGTCTTCGGAGTAGACGCCGGCCCAGAAGAAGCACTTGCCGGGGACCCGCTCCAGGCCTTCCAGGCCGATGTTGCGGGAAGCGAGGAGGTCTGTGTCTTCCTGGGCGAAGTCATCCCCGACGACGGCGACGATGTCTGTCTTTGTGAAATAGCTGGCGGACAGGGCGATGTAGGTGCAGGCGCCGCCCAGCATGCGGTCTATCTTCCCGGCAGGGGTGGTAACACCGTCATAGGCGACGGATCCAACGACAACGAGTGACATTGATACCAGTTTAAACGGCGCGTGGCGGCCGCACCATGCCGAAACGCTAAAATGGACGGATACACATGGAATTGATTCGCCGATGGGTGCCCATATCAGTCGTGATCCTGTTGGCTCTGTCAATGCACTGGTACGTGGCTCGCCAGTTCCGGTCCTGGGCCGTATGGGCCGTGGCGGGCCTGGCCTCGTTGTGGATGGTCGCAGTTGTGCCGCTGCTGATGAACGACATCATGATCCTGTTTGTCACCCCGGATCAACTGGCCTACCTGGTGGCCGCCTCCCTGGCTTGGGTGATTCTGATGGTGTCGGCGGTGCTGGGGGTCTACCTGCGGCGGGCGGCGGCTTTCAATCCGGAGCGGCGGCGGTTCCTGGCCATGTCGGCTCCCATCGCCGGCGCGGTGCCGCTGGTGGCCGCGGGCTATGGTTCCTTCATCGCCAGTTCCAGCTTGGAGCTGAACGAAGTGACGTTGAAAGTGAACGGCTTGCACAGGGATCTGGACGGGTTGCGGATCGCCCAGTTGACCGACATCCACTACGGCCCGTTCTTTGGGCGTAAGGACCTGGAGCGTGCCGTGGCCATGGCGAACGAGGCCAGACCGCACATTACCGTGGTCACCGGTGACCTGATCACGCGCTGGGGTGACGCCTTGGAGGGGTGCCTGGAAGTGCTCCGCGGGTTGCGAGCCGGCGCGGGCCTGTACGGGTGCCATGGCAATCACGAGGAGTACGCGGAAGTCCTGGATAAGGCAAGCGCGCTCGGCACCATCCAGGGCCTCCGGTTTCTGCGCGGCAACGCGGTAGCGCTGCGGTTCGGCAACGCCACGTTGAACCTGGCCGGCCACGACTACCAGCACATGGGCCACACCCACCTGCCTCGCGCGGAAGAGCTGGTGCGGGCCGATGCGTTCAATGTGCTGTTGCAGCATAATCCAACCGTGTTCCCGCGCTCGGCCGAGCTCGGCTTTGATCTCATGCTGGCCGGGCACACGCACGGGGGCCAGATCGGCGTGAGCCTTCTGCGCGAAAACTTCAGTGTCGCCCGGTGCTTCTCGCCCTATGTGCGCGGCGAATACGAAATAAAAGGTAAACTGCTGTACGTCAGCTCCGGGTTGGGGACGGTCGGAATCCCAGTCCGGCTGGGAGCTCCTCCGGAAGTGACGGTGATTCGACTTTGCGCCGCTTGATCATTAGTGATATTCACTCCAATTGGGACGCGCTGGAGGCGGTGCTGACCGAGTCTCAGGGCCTGTACGACCAGATTGTCTGCTGCGGCGACGTGGTCGGCTACTGCGCCTGCCCGGCGGAGGTGATCGGCTTCGTGCGCCGCGGTGTTGCGTCCATCGTGCGCGGCAACCACGATATCGCCTGCTGTGGCGGCGCCATCCACGACTTCAATCCGCCGGCCCGGGCGGCCGCCATCTGGACCTACGAGCAACTCTCCGAGCAGGATCGCCAGTGGCTTCGACAGATGCCGGAAGGCCCGCTCCGGCTGGGTGGCTATGAGATCGCCCACGGTTCGCCCGAGGATGAGAACGAGTATCTGGTCTCCACTGCCGACGTGGAGTGGCTGGACCGCTCCGCCATCGAGCCCTTGTGCTTCGTCGGGCATACGCACCGCCAGGGAGGATGGAGTTGGCAACCGGGCGGCATCCAGCGCATTCCGGCGCCGGCGCACAAGCAGCATGAGCGCGTGGTGGACCTGGATCCGGACTACCAGTATCTGATCAACCCCGGCTCCGTCGGACAGCCCAGGGATGGGGATCCACGGGCCGCGTATGCCTTGTGGGACTCCGATTCCCATCTGCTGTCGCTCCGGCGCGTGAAGTACGACATCAAAACCGCGCAGAAGCGCATCGCCGACGCCGGCCTACCGCACCACCTCGCCGAGCGGCTCAGCGCCGGGCACTGACGCGGAATAGGCGGCGCGGATCCTGGCGGCGGCAGCGGCGCCCACCACGTCTGTCAGCGCGGCTTCGGGGGCGGCCTGGACGCCGGGCTACCGCACCACCTCGCCGAGCGGCTCAGCGCTGGGCACTGACGCGGGATAAGCGATGCGGATCGCCGACGCCGGCCTACCGCACCACCTCGCCGAGCGGCTCAGCGCCGGGCACTGACGCGGGATAAGCAATGCGCATCGCCGACGCCGGCCTACCGCACCACCTCGCCGAGCGGCTCAGCGCCGGGCACTGACGCGGGATAGGCGGCGCGGATCGTGGCGGCGGCAGCGGCGCCCACCGCGGCTGTCAGCGCGGCTTCGGGGGCGGCCTTGACGCCGGCCAGGCTGCCGAAACGCCTCAGCAGTTTCTCGATGGTGCGCGGGCCGATGCCCTGGATGGCGGTGAGCTCGCTGGTCAGGGTGCGCGCGTCGCGGCGGTTGCGATGGAAGGTGACGGCGAAACGGTGGGCCTCATCGCGGATCATCTGCACCAGATGGAGCACGGGCGAGCTGTGGTCCAGGCAGATGGGCTCGTCTTCCTGGCCGAAGACGTACAGAGTCTCCTCGCGCTTGGCCAGCGCGGCCAGCGGCTGGTTGAGGATGCCCAAGGCTTCCAGCGCCGCGGCGGCGGAGTGGAGTTGGCCGAGGCCGCCGTCAATGAGGACCAGGCCCGGCATGGGTTTGCCTTCCTCCTTGAGGCGCGAGTAGCGGCGCGTGACCACCTCGTGCATGGAGGCGAAATCGTCGCTGCCCTCCACCGTGCGGATGATGAATTTGCGATAGTCGGCCTTTTTCATCCGGCCTTCTTCCCAAACCACCATGGAGGCGACCTTGTCCGTGCCCTGGATGTGGGAGATATCGAAGCACTCGATCCGGCGCGGCGGATCCGGCAGGTTCAGCGCCACCTCCAAGGCCTCGCTGATGGCTTTGGAAGTCGGCTTCACCACGCGGAAACGCTGCTCGAAACTGTGGCGGGCGTTGGAGCCGACCAGGGCGAGCAGGGCTTTCTTCTGGCCGCGTTGCGGCGTATGGATCTCCACTTTGCGGCCGCGTTTCTCGCTAAAGATCTCCTCCAATACCCCGCGATCTTCCAGTTCCAGTGGGACGTGGAGAGTCGCCGGCAGCGGCTGGCCGCTGCTGTAAACCTGCATTAGCAGCGTGCTGAAAAACTCCTGGGGATCCAGTTCAGTCAGGTCTTCCCAGAAGAATTCGCGGCGGTCCACGATGCGCCCGTTGCGGAGATGGAACAGATTGACCGCAACCTGCGGGAGTTCGGCGTGGTAGGAGAAGATGTCGGTATCGTCGCCGGAGGCGGCGGCCATCTTCTGCTTCTGATCCACCTCCTCAACCGTGTGGATGAGGTCACGCAGCGCGGCGGCGCGCTCAAACTCCATGGCGCCGGAGGCGGCCTCCATGCGGGCGCGCAGGCCGGCGGCCAGATCACGCGTGCGGCCTTCGAGAAACGCGCGGACGTCCTGGACGTGCTCGGCGTAAATCTGGTCCGTGGTCAGGCCCTGGACACAGGGACCCAGGCAGCGGTGAATGTGGAACTCCAGGCAGGGGTGCGTGTGGGTGCGCGTGAAGTCCACTTTACAGGAAGGGACCTGGAAGTGGCGGTGAATGAACTTGACCAGCCGGTGGGCGAGGTTGCCGGGGAAGTACGGGCCGAAGTAGGCGCCGTCCTTGCGGATGCGCCGGGTGACGTAGACGCGCGGGTATTTCTCGTTGGTCAGCTTGATGTAAGGGTAGGTTTTGTCGTCGCGCAGCAGGACGTTGAAGCGCGGCTGGTACTGCTTGATGAGGTTGTTTTCGAGGGCGAGGGATTCCTTCTCGTTGTCGACGAGGATGTAGTCCAGCTCGTGGGCTTCGCTGATCATGCTGCCCGTTTTGATATCGGCGAGGCGGTCTTCGTTGAAATAGCTGCGGACACGGGCGCGCAGGCTCTTGGCTTTTCCTACGTAGAGAACCGTGCCGGCTGCGTCTTTATAGAGGTAGACGCCGGGTTCCAATGGCAGTTGGGCGGCTTTCTCGCGCAGGGCGTCGATACGGGCGGTCATGGATGCGGCTTTATACTTTAATTGTGGCACGCGCGTTTCTCATGTTGATGCTGGCGGCGGGCTTGGGCTTTGCCCAGGCGCCGCAGCCCCCTGCCCCGGCTGAGCCGGAGGAGGAGGAGCCCTCGCTCAAGCCCAAAGAGTATGATCTGAACCCGATCCAGGCCGAAAACGAGATCCGGATCGGGCGCTACTACATGAAAAAGGGCAGCTACCGGGCGGCCGCGGGCCGTTTTGACGAGGCTACGAAGTGGAATCCCGCGTCTTCCGAGGCCTTCCTGATGCTGGGAGAGGCGCGGGGGAAACTGAAGGACTCGAAGGGCGCGCGGGCGGCGTACGCGAAGTACCTGGAACTGGCACCGGACGGGAAGATGGCCGGGGACGTGAAACGACGGCTGGCGAAACTGCCGAAGAGCTAGGCCGCCGGCGGAGCTCCCGGCGAATCAGATCGACGAGTTGAGCCACGCCCTTTTCCGGGTCCGGGAAGAGATTCAAGTACTGCAGGTGCTGCCGGATGCGCGTGGGCACGGCGCAGCTATCCAGCCGGATGGGGATGAAATAAACGTCGTCAAAGGGCGCGCTGCGAGCGCAATCGAGCGCGTGCCGCATCTCGCGCTGGAAGTTGCCGCGCTTGCGGATGGAAGTGGTGGAGAGGCAGGCGATGAAGAAGTCGGCCGTCTCGATGGCGCCTTCGATGGCGCGCGCCCAGTTCTGGCCGGGCAGCAGCTTCCGCCGGTCCATCCAGGGGTCGAAGCCGGCCTCCTCCAGTTGCGTGTAGAGCGCCTCCACGGCGGCAAAATCCTCCTCCGTATAGGCCAGGAAGACGGTAGGCCGGCTGTTGGGAATGAACTCAATGCCGCCGCTGGCCGCCGGCTGGAAGAGCCCGATGCGTTCAATCTCCACACTGTGGCCCTGCGCCAGACACGCCTTCACCAGGCGCGCAATGTCGTTGGTGTTTGGCGGCTTAGCGACGGGCACGGCGTCCGCCTTTCAGCACCGATGCGCCTTCGAAGCGAAACGTCGGCGTGGGACCGGGCTCAAATTGGCCCAGGCCTGGCATTGAAACCGGTTCTCCCTTCCGAAGTTGCTTGAGGATGTGGACAACAGTTCGGCTGAGGTGGTCGGCGGCCTGGGGCTCGGTCTGACCCTCGCTGGCCAGGAGTTGAATTAGGAATTGCTTCGACATCGGTCGCTATTGTGCACCACCCAATGCCGGATCCGGTGCCGCCCGGCGGACCGGATACACGCAAGTGATTGACAAACAACCAGTTAGCAACCGAAAATTTCTTTGTTTTGCTTGTGAACGGGAAAGTTCCAAAGGTCAAAAAAGACCCGGAGGGCGGAATTGCTCCGCCCTCCGGGGACTATTCGTCAAGTGGAGGGTCCCTTACACGTTGTCGTCGTCGGCCGGCGCATCCAACCAGTCTGGCCGGCGGAAAATCTCTCGAGGGCGCGATCCATCGGGCGGCCCGATGATCCCTTCGCGCTGCATTTGGTCCAGGATTCTCGCCGCGCGGCCGTAGCCCAGCCGCAGCCTGCGCTGCAGAATCGACGTGGAGGCCTTGCCCATCTCACAAACTACCCGCACGGCATCGCGGTACATCGGATCCTCGGTGCCGTCGAACTCCTCCGCCTCGTCATCGTCGTCAGCCGACGGCGGTGCAATGAGATAGCTCTGGTCGTAGTTGGGCTGGGCCTGGTTGCGCCAGCAATCCACCACGGCATTGATCTCGTTCTCCGTGACGAACGCTCCGTGCACGCGCCCTAGCCGCGAGGACCCGGGCGGCAGGAAGAGCATGTCGCCCTTGCCCAGCAGATGCTCGGCGCCCATCACATCCAGCACAGTCCGCGAATCCACGCGCGTGGCCACACGGAAGCTGATCCGTGCCGGGAAGTTCGCCTTGATCAAGCCTGTGATCACGTCCACGCTCGGCCTCTGCGTGGCCAGCACCAGGTGCATGCCGACGGCGCGCGCCATCTGCGCCAGACGGATCACGGACTCTTCCACCCCGGCGCGTTCCAGCATCATCAGGTCGGCCAGCTCGTCAATGATGATCAGGATGTAGGGCAGCGGCCGCTCTTCGCTCACCGCCGCGCCCACTTCCTCTTCGTCGAAAAGCGACCGTGGCTTTTCGTTCTCCTTCCGGATCTTCTGGTTGAACTGATCGATGTTCCGCACGCCGTAGGACGCCAGCAGCTTCAGCCGCCGCTCCATCTCCAGCACAGCGTTCCGCAAGGCGTTGACGGCCTTCTTCGGCTCCGTGATCACCGGCGTCAACAGGTGCGGAATGCCGTCGTAGATGCCCAGTTCCACTCGCTTGGGGTCCACCATAATGAGCCGCACTTCATCCGGCGTCGATTTGTACAACACCGACATGATCAGCGCGTTCAGCATCACGCTCTTGCCGCTGCCGGTGGAGCCGGCGATCAGCAGGTGCGGCATCTTCTCCAACTCCGTCACCCGGATGCGGCCGCTAATGTCCTTGCCCAGCGCAATCGTCAGCCGCGACGGCGCATCCATGAACTCGTCGGATTCAATGATCTGACGCAGGCTGATCATCTCGCGCCGCGTGTTGGGCACCTCGATCCCCAGAGTCGGTTTACCCGGCATTCTCTCAATCAGGATCGACTCGGCCTGCAGGCCCAGACACAAATCCTCCGTCAGTGTCGTAATCCTGGCGATCTTGACACCGGCGTCGGGCTTGAATTCAAACGTGGTCACCACCGGGCCCGGGTTGATCTGGACCACGTTGCCCATCACATTGAACTCTTCCAGCTTGGACTAGATCTTGGCCGCCGTCTCCTTCAGTTCATCTGTGTCGTAGCCGCCCTTTTCGGGGATGTTGTTCAGCAGCAGCGTGGGCGGCAACCGGAAATGGGCCTGGCGCGGCTCCTCCCGCCTCACCAGTTTGGCCTTGGGTTCCGGCGGCGCGTCGTCCACCAGGGCGCGAATGGGAATCTCGGTAACCGGCTGCGCTTCCCACGGCGGCAGGTCCTCCACCGCGGTGGCACTGCCTGCCCGCGGTCTGCCGCCCTGGGAGTAGGCCTGCGCCGGCTGCGTTGCCGGAGCCGCGGCCTGGAAAGAGCCCGGTTCAAAGTCGAGCCCCGCTAAATCGTCAGTCAGTCCTTGCGGCGTCAGTGCGAAAGAGCCGCCGCCCGGCGCGCCTGCTGCGGCTGCCGCACTCTGACCTCGCGCCCGGCGCTCTGCCTGCGCTCTGGCCAGCGGGCCCAGGGGTGGTGTCTCCTCTAGGACAACCTGCACTAACTGCGGGTTGTCCTCACCACCCCTCG
>JBBQLF010000084.1:0-11559 GCA_038327695.1 Bryobacterales bacterium | reverse complement strand
AGATGTCGGCCGAGGTCGGCTCCAACTGTTTCATGCCAAGCCGGATGCGGCGCTTCTCTTTGTCCACTTCCAGAACAACGGCCTTCACCACCTGGCCGGTATTCAGCATCTCCTTGGGATGCTGGATGCGCTTCTCCCGGGTGATATCGCCCACGTGGATCATGCCCTCCACGCCGTCGCCCAGGTCCACAAACGCGCCAAACTGCGCCAGGTTCATGATGGGCGCTTCCACTACCGTGCCCGGCGCGAACTTCGTGTCCACCTCGTCCCAAGGGTTGCCGAGCGCCTGCTTCAGCCCCAGCGAGATGCGCTTGTCGGCAGGCTTGATCTCCAGCACCACGGCTTCCACCATCTCGTCCACCTTCAGAATGTCGCTCGGCTTGCGGATCCGCTTGGTCCACGACAACTCCGAAAGATGGATCAAGCCGTCCACGCCCGGCGCGATCTCCACAAAGGCGCCAAAATCGGCCAGCCGCACCACCTTGCCCTTCACCCGCTGGCCCTTTTCCAGGGTCGCTATGGTTTGCGTCCACGGGTCCGGCTGCAATTGCTTCAGGCCGAGGGAAATCTTCCTGGACTCGCGGTTGATCTTGAGGATCTTCGTCTCGATGCTCTGGCCCACGGTGAGCAGAGACGCGGGCTTATCCACGCGCTGCCAGCTCATGTCAGTGACGTGCAGCAGCCCATCGATGCCGGCCGCAATCTCTACAAAGGCGCCAAACTCTGTGAGGCTGCGCACGCGGCCCTGCACCACCATGCCTTCACTGAGCCCTTCCAGCGCCGCCATCTTCAGCGAGGCCGACTGCTCCTCCATGACGCCGCGCCGGTCCACCACCACGTCCGGGCGTTCCTGGTTGGTGACGTCCAGTTTGGTGATGCGGCACTCAATCTGCTGGCCCACCAGCTTCGGCATGTCGCTCATTTCCCGAATGCCGCTGCGCGAGGCCGGCAGGAAAGCGTGGACTCCATCGGCCACCTGCACGCGCATGCCGCCCTTCACCAACTCCAGGACGACGCCGCTGATGACGCTCTTGGCCTCAAAGGCCGCCTGCAGACCGGTGAAGTCCCGGGGTTGCTCCACGCGAATGGTAGACAACAGGTAGTAGCCGTCATCGGCCCCCTTGATGTTCACCAGCAGCGTCATGCCAGGGATGATGCCGGCAGGCAAACCGGGGTTATCCGGTTTCAGGATCCCCTCCATCTTGCGGCCGATATCGACAACGATGGCTTCTTCGGATACGGAGACTACCGTGCCTTCCAGCGCCGATTCGGCGCCGTCCGCGCTCTGGTGCTCTGCTTCAAACTGTCTGAGGACATCGCCAAAGGAGGCCTCTTCAGAGACTGCTGTGGTGAGATCGGCCGAGGTGGCTGCGTCGGGGTTTAGGGGGGATTCGGTGGAATTCATGAACTGGCTCGCGAGACGCCTTCATTGTGCCATACCACGATCCTGTCGTGGTGCTCCCCCCTCCGCCTGCTCATGGGAGGAGAGCACTCCCTAACGGTCGCGGCTCTGACTGGAGTCCACTCCGCTTCACCTTTATGCCGCACACCTGGGAGGCTGCGGTGCTTTGACTCGTCCGGACGGCGGGTGATAGAGTCTCTAGCGGAGTCCCCATGAAACGGTTCAGCACACTCTTTCTCATCGCCTTGTCTGCCGCGACACAGCCTGCGGCCCGCACTATCACGCTCTCTGAGCTGAGAGACCGGATCGCCGGAGGTTGGGCCGGCCAGATGATCGGCGTCTCCTACGGGGCGCCCACCGAGTTCCGCTACAAGGGCGCCATCATTCCCAAAGACAAGCTCCCGCAGTGGAAGCCGGAGAAGGTGGATAACTCGCTCAACCAGGACGACCTCTATGTGGACATGACCTTTGCCAAAGTGCTGGACGACAAGGGCCTGGACGCGACAACGGCCGACTTCGGGGCGATGTTTAAGGACGCCAAATACGATCTGTGGCACGCCAATCTGGCCGCCCGGCGCGCTCTCAAGCGTGGTGTTCCAGCCGAGCTCTCCGGCACTCCGGCTCACAACGCCCACGCCAACGACATCGACTTCCAGATCGAAGCCGACTTCATCGGCCTGATGACGCCGGGCATGCCGCAGGCTGCCAACAGCATCGCCTGGCGCGCCGGCCGCGTGATGAATTACGGCGACGGCCTCTATGGCGGCATGTTCGTCGGATGCATGTATGCCGCCGCGTTCTTTGAAAGCGACCCGCACAAGGTAGTGGAGGCGGGCTTGGCGTGTATGCCCAACAAGAGCCCCTACGCTCTGCTGATCACGGATCTGCTGGCTTGGCACAAGCAGTATCCACAGGACTGGGAAAAGGTGTGGCACCTTGTCGAGGACAAGTGGGATCGCCGCGACCCGTGTCCAGACGGCGCTCTGCGCGAGTTCAACATCGACGCCAAACTGAACGGCGCCTACATCGCATTTGGCCTGATTTTCGGCGACGGCGATATGACGAAGACGATTGAGATCTCGACGCGCGCGGGTCAGGACTCAGACTGCAATCCTTCTTCCGCCGCCGGCATCCTGGGCACGATCCTCGGCTATGAGAAGATTCCCGCGGTTTGGAAGAGCGGCATTCCGCAAATCTCCGGCCGCAAGTTCCGTTACACGGACTTCACGTTCAAGACGATTGTGGAGAGCACTTACAATCGTGCCCTGGCCGTGGCGAAGAAGAACGGCGGCAGCATTACCGGTGACATGCTGACGGTGAAAATGCAGGCGGCCAAGGCGCCCAAACTTGAATTGTGGGACGACTACGGCTCGCCGGCAGAGCGGATCGGCTACACCGACCCGCGCTGGAAGTTTTCCGGCGCGTGGCAGGACGACGCCAAGATGAAGGGCCGTTGGGCCGATCAGAAGGGGGCTGAAACCTCAATCGAGTTTGAAGGCACTGGGGCGATTCTCGTTGGCCCGTACCTGCCCGAAGGCGGGCAGGCGGACGTTTATCTGGATGGGAAGTTCAGCCGCACCGTGGACGTCTACCCGGATGAAGACAACTGGAAGGGCGCCGAATCAGTCTGGCACCAGTTTCACCTCAAACCCGGGAAACATACGCTGCGCCTGGTGGTGAAGGGGGAGAAGTACGGGGCCTCGCGGGGGGCGCGCGTTGCCGTCAACGATCTGGTTCTCTTCCGGTGAGCGGCGCGCCGCGCTTCCGGGCGACTGGACTTCCCTACGCGCGGAGCCGGACAATGGGGTTTTAGGCAGATCCTTCCTATGGCCTCATTCCCCAATCCTATTTCAGTCCAAATGTTGATCCCGCCGGTACTGGATCCGGCCTTTCTCCCGGCGTCCCTGTACAATCGTGCCTTCCGTGAACTGGCGGCACGCTCCGGGTCCACGCCTCTGCGCCTGGCGCTGGAGCGCGCCGACGGGTCCATCTCGAGCTTTGAGACGGTGGTTTTCGCGCGTGGCTCAGCGCACTTTGACCTGAATCTCCGCTACGTGGAGCGGATGGTCAAGTTCCTGCTGTGGCAGCGGGGCGGATGGCGGCTCCATGTGGGCGGTCCGCGCGAGATCGGCGAGTATCTGCAGCGGGTCTACGCGGCCGGAGGCGCGCGGCAGTTTGACGCTGATTTCATGGGCAACGTCCACGGGCATCCGTTTACTGTGGCCGTTTCGGAACCCGGCGCTGTGCCCGCGGCCCGGGAGACATCGCGGCCGCTGGGCCGCCACCTGGATGGCTGCCGTGTTGGCTTCGATCTCGGCGCCAGTGACCGCAAGGCCAGCGCCGTCATCGATGGCGAGGCCATCTTCAGCGAAGAGGTGGTGTGGGATCCGCGCAACCAGAGCGATCCGGACTACCACTACCAAGGCATTATGGATTCCATCCGCCGTGCGGCCGCGAAGTTGCCGCGTCTCGACGCGGTGGGCGGCAGCGCGGCGGGCATCTACATCGACAACCGCGCGCGGGTGGCGTCTTTGTATCGAGGCGTATCGCAGGACGACTTCGAGGAGCACATCGCCCACGTGTTCCTGCGGATTCGCGATGAACTGGGCGTGCCGATGGTGGTGGTCAACGATGGCGACGTGACGGCGCTGGCCGGTTCCATGTCCATCGGGGAGAACCCGGTACTGGGCGTGGCCCTGGGTTCCAGCCTGGCAGCGGGCTACGTGGACCATGCCGGCAACATCACCGGCTGGCTGAATGAGCTGGCCTTCGTGCCGGTGGACTATCGCGACGGCGCCCCGGTGGACGACTGGTCCGGCGACGCCGGTTGCGGCGTGCAGTACTTCTCCCAAGTGGGCGCCAATCGCATTGCCAGCGGCGCGGGCATGGAGTTCCCGGCCGGGCTCAGCCTGCCGGAGCGGCTGGTGGTCCTGCAGGAAAAGATGAAGGCCGGCGACCCTTTGGCGCACAAAGTCTATCAAACCATCGGAGCCTGCCTAGGCTACGCGGTGGCGCATTACGCCGATTTTTATGAGCTGAAGCACATTCTGGCCTTAGGCCGGGTGACCACGGGCGAGGGCGGCGAGATCATCGTGAACGTCGCCAACCAAGTCCTGCGGACGGAGTTCCCCGCGCTGGCCGGCAAGGTCACGTTGGCGCTGCCCGATGAGAAGAGCCGGCGGGTAGGCCAATCCATTGCGGCCGCGAGCCTGCCGAGCCTCCGCAGGGCAGGCGCGTGAACTGGCGTCGCATGAGGCTCCCGCTTCTGATGCTTCTGCTGGCAGCCTTTGCCACAGCGGCGGACTGGAAGGACAAGCCGTTCCCGAACTGGAGCGACGATGACGTGGTGCAGATGGTCACCGATTCGCCGTGGGCGAAGCAGAAATCGGTGCGGCTGAAGTGGGTGACGGAAGATCAGCGGCGCATTACGTACAAGGACATTCCGGGGAATGATCAATCCCCCACGGTGAAAGGTGGGAGTCCGGTGGGCGGAATCGGCGTGCCGCGTTCGAGCCTGCCGGATCACGCTTCCTTCCTCCTCCGATGGGCGAGCGCGTTACCGGTACGGCACGCCAAGGCGCTGTACAAGCTGCGCAACGACAAGCTCGACAACTCGCAGTTGAACGGATTGATCGGCGCGCCGGAGGCCGGCTACGTTCTGGAGATCTACGGCCTGCCGGCCGAGATCGCGCATCTGGGCACGGGCAGTGTGGAGCTGATCGTGACGCGCTCGGCCTACCTGCGCACGAAGTCCGGCGTGAAGATCCGGCCCAATCGTGTGGAGGCGCAGTTGCACGCCACCTCGCTGACCATTCTGGTGCACTTCCCGCGCACGAGCCCGATTCAGGCGGGCGACGGCGAGATCGAATGCTACGCGGATCTGCAGATCTTCGAGATCAAAGAGAAGTTCAAGCTTGGCGCGATGATGTACCTGAATCACCTGGAGCTTTGAGACGGCGCGCGCCAGACGTGCAGCGGATCCGGCTTGCCGGCCGCCTCGATGACCAGCACTCGTTCCAGCGATGGGAGAGCGAGCTTCAGGATGTGGTTGTCCCCCTGGGCTGAGACGTAGAGATGCTCACCGGCCGGGTCTATCGTCATACCTTCCACGCGCTGTCCCGCGGGTACGCGCTTCACTTCCAGGAAGCCCTGCGGATCCAGGACGGCGACCTCGCCGGATGTAATCAGGCTGGCATACAGCCGGCTGCCATCGGGCGAGAGGCGCAGGCGCGCCGGCCCGCCGGCCACGCCCAACCGCCTGCGCACGGTGTTAGCCACGGCGTCGATCCAGATCACCTCATTGCCGGTCTGGGTGGTGGCGAACAGACGCTTCTCATCGGCGCTCAGCGCAACGCCCATCGGCACGCCGCCGACGGTAAAGGTGTTGAACTGCCGGCGGTAGCTGAGGTCAATGAGGGTGACGGTGCCGGAGCCCGCGTCGGCGGTCCAGGCCTTGCGCTCGTCAGAGGAGACGCAGACCATGTGGGGCAGCTTGCTGGTGAGCTTGATGGAATAGAGGACTTTGCGTTTCTTGCCGTCGATAATGTGCAGGGCGGCAGGCAGATCCGTGGTGACGTAAAGCCGGCCGGAGGCTCCGCGTTCAATGCCGTGCGGGCGCCGGAACTCGCCGAGGCCGATCTCGCCGGTAGCCTTGCGTGCCAGCAGGTCGATGACGGTGATGGTGTTGCCGCCAGGATCCGTGGTGTTCCACGTATCGACGCCATAATTGGTCACAAAAGCGGTCTTTTCGTCACCGGAAAGCACGAATTCGTGCGGTTTTCGCCCCACTGGGATCTTCGTTTCGAGCCTGCCGGTGGTGGCGTCATAGATGCCGAAGGAGTCGTCCAGTTTATGCACAACCAGGAGCTTGTCCTGAGCGGCTGAGGTGACGCAGAGTGCGGCCAGCAGCAGGATGGTGCGCGGGGTCATGGGGCAAACTCTCCTCAACTTGTACCTTACCCGATGACGAGGCGGGCGCGCCTGTTGTCATACTGAGTCTGTGCACGGCTTCCTTCTGGCCGCTCTGGCGGCGCAGATCATCACGCTGAGCGGGCCCGCCGAGATCATGGTTGGTGAGACCGCGTCGTTTGTTGCCAGGCAAGGCGGGCAGCCATTGGCGGGCGTGGAGGTCCGCGTGGCCGGGCCGGGGCGCGAACGCGGCAGGGTTAGCGTGGTGGCACTCAGCCTGCGGGCCGGGCCAGCGAAGACGGCACCGGTCCGTGCCACTCTGTATCGCGGCGAGAGTGTGCTGGTTCTGGACGAGAGTGGCGGCGGATGGTGCCGTGTGGCCACGCCAGTGGGCCTGGTGGGCCACTGCGCCTGCGAGTTTCTGGAGCGGACGCCGTATGGACGGCCGTTGGGACGGACGGACGAATCCGGCGGGCTCCAAACGAACGGCCTGGGCGTGGCGCCGGGCGAACTGACGTTGACGGCGGCGCGCGGCGACGAGGTGCTGGCACAGGCGAGCGTGGTGGTGAAACCGCAAGAGTATGACCGGCGGGAGTGGATCGCACCGGGCATCACGTACCGCGAACGCCGCGTGGTGAAGGCCGCCGACGGGCCATTCACGTTTCAGATTCTGGAGGTGGACCCGAAGCACCCTGCGGTGAACGTGCTGCCAGTGCGGGCGCATGACCGCGCCATCGGGCGGGAGACGGTTTCCGCGATGGCTGGGCGGTACGGCGCCACGGCAGCGGTCAACGGAGGCTACTTTCTCACGGCGGGCCCATACGCGGGCGGGTCGTCCGGCGTCTATCTGGCGAACGGCGAAGTGATGGGTGCGCCAGCGGGGAAGACGCCACGGACGGCGCTGGTGTATTGCGCGGAGCCGGGCGACGTGGAGCGGTTGGAGTTTGAAGCCGTCGGATTTGCCGGCCACGTGCGCTCCAGCACCGGCGGCGCCATTGCGGTGACCGGCCTGCATCGGGCGCGCGGCCCTGAGGATCTGATCGTGTATCGCTCCGCGATGGGAGAGCGCACGCTGACCGGTGCGGCCGGTGTGGAGGCGCGGGTTGACGCACAGGGCCTGGTGCTGGCATTGGAGGATGGCACGGGCAACGCGCTCATCCCGCGCGATGGCTACGTCCTGTCCGGATCCGGCGCCGGGGCCGAGTGGCTGCGGGTTCACGCGCAGACAGGCCTGCGGATCGCTCTGGAACTGGAGTTGAAGGCGGCGGCGTGCGCACCGGCGGACATCACCGGAGGCGGGCCGCGCCTGGTGCGGGCGGGCCGCGTGGAGGTGGGCGCCGAGGGGTTCGCCCACGAGAAAGTCCGCCATCCCCGCACGGCGGTGGCGGTGACCGTGGATGGCAAGTTGCTGTTTGTGACGCTGGACGGGCGCCAGGCGAGCAGTGCGGGCATGACGCTACGGGAACTGGCGGAAGCGCTTGTCGAACTGGGCGCGAAAGAGGCGATGAATCTGGATGGGGGCGGATCGACGACGATGGTGACGCGGGACGTGCTTCGCAACTCGCCGTCGGACGGGGCGGAACGGCCTGTGAGCGACGCGATCCTGATCTACAGCGTTGGCAGCGCGGAGGAGCTCACGCAGTTGAAGAAGAGAGTGGAGACGCAGCCAGCTCGTGAACGGCTGGTGCCGGAGGCGGAACGCGGCGTGGGCGCTATTTCTTCTTCCGTGGGGCGAACTCGCGAATGATATTGAATACTGAGCCGAAAGCCAACTGCACGCCACCGCTGCGCAGCGCATCGCCGGCACTGTTGTAACCGGCGGGCATCCAGGTGTTGCCAATAAACTCGCTGGAGAAGGAGCCGGCGACTCTCGGCACATCGAGCACCGTCTTCCCATTGCGGTTGAGTGTGACGAAGTTCCACAGTAACGCATGACCGACGCGGGGGAAGGCGCCCTTGCAGTCGCACTTGACGTATCGCACATCATAGCCGAGCGCGGCAGCTGTCCCGGCCCGGACCGTGTCCCGAATCGCGGACCGGGCTAACCGGTTGCCAAAACGCTTGGCGTAGCCTTCCATGCCCTGGCCCCACTGTGGCGGTTCGTCGTCGAGGTGTTCAAACAGGGCGGGGACTGCGGTGCGGAAGAGCGCGCCTGGCATGAAATAGGTCTGGCGCCAGTAGAGGCCCCAGCGTTGCTCGCCGGTGAGCGGCTGGAATTCATCGCGTTTGATGACGGCGCCCCACAGCATACCGGGCTGGACGATTTCGCCGGACTTGACAGCCGGCGCGGACGCCACGGGCTGCACTGCGGCGGGCTCCTGGGCGTGAGCGAAGCTCAGACAAAAGAGGATGGAGGCTAAGCGAATGGAACTGGGGGTCATACGGCTACAGATATTAGGATGCAGCCTGGCAACCACGGGTCCAACGAATTTTCGGAAGCTCTGCTAAAATAGTATTTTCCACCAGAACGTCCAGGAGTTCTCTTTTTTCATGCTTCAGGCAACACAACTGCGTCCAGGGATGGTAGTGAAGTTCAACAACGAGCTGCACACCATTTTCACGATGACCCACCGTACGCCGGGCAACCTCCGCGGCTTCGTGCAGGTGAAGATGCGCAACCTTCGCAGCGGATCCATGATGGAGCACCGGTTCTCTTCCGAAGACAAGATCGAGAAGGCGATCCTGGATGAGGTGGAGATGGAGTACATGTACGACGACGGCGAGTACTACTACTTCATGAACACTGAGAACTTCGAGCAGACGCACCTGACCAAGGACCATCTCGGCGGCGGTGTGGACTATCTGATCCCGCAGTTGAAAGTGCATGTGGAGTACTACGAAGGCAAGCCGATCTCAGTGGAACTGCCGGCGTCTGTGGACATGAAGGTGACGGAAGTGGAACCCGGCTTGAAGGGCGCCACCGTATCCAACGTCGGCAAGCCGGCCACGATGGAGACCGGGCTGATTGTGCAGGT
The DNA here is from genome assembly GCA_038327695.1 of Bryobacterales bacterium. Taxonomy (GTDB): domain Bacteria; phylum Acidobacteriota; class Terriglobia; order Bryobacterales; family Bryobacteraceae; genus Paludibaculum. Next base: position 2,274 of record JBBQLF010000084.1, on the reverse strand, counting down.
GCCTCAGTTTGTCAACGAGGGCGATGTGATTCGCGTGAGCACGTCAGAGGGCTCTTACCAGGAGCGGGTCACTACCGCATAGCGTTCGCGGGTCCAGCAACAGGCGGCCGTTTTCAATGCGGCCAAGGACCGGCGGATTTTGCGCCCGCAGCTTGGCGTCCCACTCTGTGGGCAGAGAAACCAACCAGGTGGGGAGAGCCTGTTCCGGCGTGGAACCGCCGCCCAGGAGCGATTCGCCGCGGATGACTTCGGCCCCTTCCAAGTGCGTGGCGATCGTCTCAGCCCGGGCTTTCAGCTCATCCAGGCTCATGTGCAACATGCGCAGCACCGGGATCTGATCGTACTCTCTCAAAACAAGATGCCGCAACGTTGTTTCCATCGCGGCGATCACCAACTTGTCCAGCCGCAGCGCCCGGAACATCGGATTGCGCCTGAGCCGTTCCACCAGATCCTGGCGGCCCGCCAGGATGCCGGCCTGCGGGCCACCCAGGAGTTTGTCGCCGCTGAAGGACACCAGGTCCACGCCGGCCTGGAGGCTGGCTCCGATGGTGGGCTCCTGGACGCCATACTCGCGCAGGTCCAGGAGACAACCGCTGCCGAGATCTTCATAGACAGGCACGCCGGTCTCGCGGCCGAGCGCGGTGAGTTCATTCAGCGACGGGCGTCCGGTGAAGCCCTCCATGCGGAAGTTGCTGGGATGCACGCGCATGAGCAGGCGCGTGCGGTCCGTGATGGCTTGGCGGTAGTCGTCGATGCGGGTCTTGTTCGTCGTGCCCACTTCGACCAGAGACGCGCCGCTGCGCGCCATGATGCCGGGGATGCGGAAGCCGTCGCCGATCTCGATCAGTTCGCCACGCGAGACAATCACCTCGCCGCCGGCGGCGAGTTCGTGCAGCGCCAGATAGACCGCCGCCGCGCCGTTGTTGACGAGTATGGCCGACGTGCCGAGGAGCCGGCCCAGCAACCCGGCGGTGTGGCTGTCGCGCCGCCCGCGCTTGCCGGTGGCGAGGTCGTATTCGAGATTGGAATACCACGGCTGAGGAGCGAGTTCGCAAAGCGGGGCCCGTCCGAGATTAGTGTGCAGAACGACGCCGGTGGCATTCCGCACGGGCTGCAGGAGAGGACTGCGCAGCGAGTCCAACCGGGCCCGCAGCACGGTTGCCGGATCGCTGGTGAGCGTCCCCTGGCCGCGGATCTCCTCCCGCAGGAGAGCCAGCACGATCCGCGCCTCTTCCACTGCCAGATCATGGGACAACCCTCCGCCCACTGAGCTGGCGAGCTCGTCGACGGAGGGCAGCAACCGGAACTGATCCTGAAGGCTCACTGAATGGGGAACAGCTTCCGCAGCTCGTCGAGCTTGGGCCGGCGGCCGTACTCGCAAAGCTCGAAGCTCTCGACGTTCTTCACCTGGGCGGCGGCGGCCTCGCCCAGTTCCTCCACCAGCGTTTTGCGGACGGCCTCGTTGATGCCTTGCTCCCGCATCTTGCCGACCCACGCCTTGCGCTCCTTCGGGTCCTTCGGCACCTGATCGAGCTTGTGATCCACCCAGGGGAGCCACTCGTAGAACTGAGAGACGTGGGCATCCAGGGCATTCACTTTGATGTCCCATACGCTGTCGATGGGCACCACGACGTCGGGCCGGAAGGGCGCCGGCTTCTGGAAGCCATCGGAGTAGTAGAGGAAGATGGGATTGTTTTCGAGCGGCGGCGTGTCGGCCACCACGTTCGGGACCACCACCATGTAGGCGGCGTCCTGGACGAGGACGCCGGTGTAGCGGTGGTCGGGGTGGTAGTCGTTGGGACGCGGCGCGATCACGATATCCGCCTTCCACTTGCGGATGACGCGGATGATCTGGCGGCGCACTTCCAGCGATGGCACCAGCTCGCCGTCGTGGTTATCGAGCACCTCATACTCCTGGATGCCGACCCGCCGGGCGGACTCCTGCGTTTCCAGAAAACGGCGTTTGGCCAGCATCCCGCCGCCCATCGACTGATGCCCGGCGTCGCCGTTGGTAACCGAGAGGAACTTCACGGCGTGGCCGGCCTTGGCGAACTTGGCGGCCGTGCCCGCGAATTTAATATCGCAGTCGTCCGGGTGGGCGCCGATGGCGAGAATGCGGAGTTTGGGTGGAGCGGCCGCGGGGCTCTGGCCCCATGCCAGAGCGCCACAGAGCAGGGAAGCTGCGAACAGTCTGTTGATCATGCTGTTCCGTAGAGCCCCTTCCAGGTGACTTCCTTCCGCTCGTACATCGCCGTCCGGCCGAGGATGGCGATC
>JBBQLF010000083.1:0-11579 GCA_038327695.1 Bryobacterales bacterium | reverse complement strand
CCCAGAACCCGTTTCTGAGCCGCGCGCGTAAGCCAGCGGGCGTCCCGGGCTGGCGTGGTTATCCCGTCACGAGTCCTAAGTTGGGTCCTGACAGACAGGACACACCCAACCGTTGCTCTGTAACGGCCAAGCAGGTCCTGCGCCTGCACCACCGAGTTCTCGGTCCGGCTCTCCAGGGTAACCGGGCACACATGCGAAACGTGGTCCACCGGGCGCGCCGCTCGCGCGAGATCCGGTAACTACGAGATCTTCGCAAGTAGCCGCCGCGAAATTGTCGACAATCGATTTTCGAACGAACTCGCACGGCAGGGAAGTCATTTAGTTACAATAAGATACTGGTTATCACCAAAACGATGACAAGCGCTCACTTCTGTGTTTTGAAGGGTTTCCGTAACCTCTCAGAATAGCAAGACTGAGTATACAGCAAAGCAAAGCCGATGACGTTGAAAAACTCCTTGCCGGGGAGAAGGCGGGAGAGCAGCGCAATAAACGCCTCATCGCCCAGCTTCTCAAACAGCGCGAAGCCTCTATCAAGGATTTTGACGACAGGCTCGCCAAGCTCGGTCATCACGCGCCGGGCGGCAAGTTCAAGCGGAGCTGTTCCGGTTCAGCCGGAAATGGAGAGCAAGCGTTTTCCGTTAGCGAGTATTCCGCCCTTCGGGCGGGGATTTTCAAGGCATCGGGGTCTACCGATCCGATGGGGATTGGGGAAGAGCGCGAAAGGAGGCTTCCGCGCCCTCCAACATCGTCTCGATGAGCCCACCAAGCTATCCCTCGGCATGGTTGCGTCCCCGCAGAGCCCGCTTCCGTTTCGCTTGGCAGAATCATTGTAACTGAGAACCTGACGCGGCCTGTTGCCGGCGCGATTGCCGCTGACGGCGCGCCTCCTCCAACTTGTGATCGCGAGTGTCGTGAATCTCCTTCTGGCGTCCTGCCAGCATGTCGGCCGGGGTGACAAATCCAATGGCACTGTGCAGTCGCCCGGTGTTGTAGCGGTCCACATACTGCTGGATCAGCCGGTGCCCATCCTCCGGTGTCAGTGGAGTACCGGGCCGGATGCATTCGCTTTTCAACGACTTGTGCCAGCGCTCGATCTTCCCGTTCGATTGCGGATAGTAGGGCGATGTGCGAACGTGTGTCATGCCCGCGATGCGGATGAACTCCTTGAAGTCCCGGGCGATGAACTGCGGCCCATTGCCGGAGATGATCCGCGGGCGGGCCTGCGGATACTGCTCCCTCGCCACCTGCAGAATTATCTCGATGTCGCCTTCCGTCATGGCCGGCCGTAGATCCCAATTCACGATGAAGCGGCTGAAGCCATCCAGCACCGTGCACAAGTAGTGGAACGTCCCCAAGATGTTGATGTAGGAAACATCGATGTGCCAGTGCTGGTGTGGCGCGAGCGGTTGCTCGAAGCCAGTCCCTTTCTTGGACGGCTGCCCGTGCCACTTGCGCAGCAGTCCCGCCTGGCTCAGCACCCGCCATACGCTGGCCGGACTCACCGCCACAATGCCGGCATCCAGCATCATAAACGTGAGCCTCCGGTAGCCCTCCAGCGGGTTCTTCAGATGGAACCCGATGATGGCCTGTTTCTCCGCGTCCTCCAACCAAAAGTCCCGGGGCACCCAACCGTTGTGTTCGTTCAAGCGGCCGTAACGCTCCTGCCAACGGTAGAACTTGCTGGCCGTCAACTCGAGCCACCCGATGAACCGCCCGGCACCGATCGCTGGCCTCCGGCCAGCGCCGGACAAAGTCCACGATCTGGTCCCGCACATCGTGCGGCACCCAAATCCCGGTTAGAGTGCCCCATGACTTTTTTTTAGCGCGACATGCTCCGCCATCAACTCGGCCAACACCTCATCCTTGACCTGGATCTTCTTCTCCAGGTACTCGATCCGTTTCTGCTCTGGGTGTTGGTTGGCGCGGGCCTTGGCCTGAAAGGCGGCCGTCCCGTTCTCGAACAACTCCTTCTGCCAGCGGTAGAAGACCGTGGGCTGAAGCCCGTGTTCGTCGCAGAGCTTCGAGATCGGCTCCTGCTCCAGCAAATGGCGCCTCAGAATGGCGACCTTCTCTTCGGGTGTGTAGTGCTTCCGTGGTTTCTTCACGCGTTCTCTCCGTTATCTTAACGGCTGAACGCTCCCTCCATTTGCAGCTGAGGCGGAACAGTCGAAGAGAGGCACTATAAGCTCGTCCCGTCCGATCAGATCGGAAGCGAAGATCTGAAGCTCTGCGCCAGCAGATGACATCGGCGTTCGGAGCTGCCCGTGGACCATGTATCCGCCGAAGTCCGGTCCAGGATCATGGCTTCTGTGCGATCAAAAGGCAATCGCACGGCCGAAGTTGCGTTGGGGAAACTTCTTTGGGCCGCCGGACTGCGCGGCTACAGGAAACACTGGCCGGTAGATGGTCGTCCGGACTTCGCTTGGCAGGGTTGTGCCGGAACCGAGGGGCCGGAATGGGCGTTCTCACCACCGGGGCGGCACCACACCTCCCTCGTTCCCCCGGCTTTCGCCCCGCCCGGCCGATGAAAACTTTACCGTTCACAGCGAAATCGGAATTATTTCTCTCTCCGAATCACTCACTTAGCCTCTCGCCACCCCGAAAACCCCCACCCCATGCCCCATAATCTGGACGGGTGACCACTACGTCATGAGCAAAAACCAACCAAAGGCCCGCATCGTCGTTCGGAAAGGCCACTGATCCCCCATGGCCCTCACGCGCGTCTCGGACAAGAAAATCGCCGCCAACCGGGCCAACGCCCAAAAATCCACCGGCCCCCGCACGCCCGAAGGCAAGCGCCAGTCCTCCCGCAACGCCTGTGTCCACCACGCCTTCGCCCACACTTATGTCATGCCTGAGGATTGGTCTGCCGAACTCGGCCTCGAGGCCCGCCGTCTCACCGCCGTCACTGCCGATCCCATCCGCCGCGCTCTGGAAACAGATCTCGTCTTCCACGTCCTCTGGCACAACCGCCTGCTCGCCAAGGAAGACCGCCTCCTCGTCCTCTGTCTCGAACACTTCAGCCCGGACCCCAAGCTCGGCGCCCATTTCTTTGTCTTCGATCCGGGTCTCCGCGCCTTCCGCCGCCATCTCGGCCGCGTCGGCCGCCGCATCGGCCGCGCCCTGAGCGCCCTGTGCACCTATCTCAAGCCGCCCATCCCCCGCCGCCCGCGCGCCGCCGGCACAGCCGCCGTGCCCCCGTCCAGCCTCGAAGCCATCTTCGCCTGCTTACGCGAAATCCGCCGAACGAAGCCAGATCTCCAACAAAAGACTGGAAACGAAAGCCAGTCACTGAGCCCCGCGGCCCAGCCTGTCGGACGCTGCCAGCCCGATCCAGACAGTCATGGCCGCAGCGCCCCGGTTGTGGAACGTGTAGTAGGGCACGAACGTGAGCGTCGCCTCCGCTGCCGGCACCGGCGCGCTGAAGCCATACAGCGGCTCCCTCGCCAGCGGCGGCTTCCACGCCCGGCCCTTGTGGCGCAGCACCGTCACTCCACCCAGACGGGCCTCTCCCGCTTCCACTGTAAAACCGGACCGCGGGTTCAGCGCCACGTCGAAAACCGGCGTATCCCCGTTGTCGCTTTGCTCCAGACAGTACACCAGCGGCCCACGCTGCACGGCGGCTTTGCCGTAGTTCTCCGGCACTCTCGGATTGGCGCGCACCAGGCGCGTAGCCATGTCCAGCTCCATCGTGACGCGGTCGCCGGCCTTCCACACGCGCCGCAACGCCAGATACGTGTTGGCCCGCGCCGGGCCGCCGGCGGCCTGCCCGTTCACCAGGACTCTCGTGTTCAGAGACCAAGCGGGGATCCGTAGATGCAGCGTGAACTCCTCCGCCTTGGCCGGCGCAAGCGTCAGCTCCACATTGCCCTTCCACGGTTGGCCGCTGCGGGCCTCCAGCTTCAGAGCCGTGCCGGACTCCAGCCGCCAGTCCATCGTGCTGTTGTCGTACAGGTGGACCCATACCCCATCGGTCGACGTCGAATAAAAGTAGCCGCCCAGCGCCGTGAACGTGCGCTGCAGGTTCGGCGGGCAGCAGCACGTGTCATACCACGGATTGCGGATCTTCTCGCCCTGACCCGTCGCCAGCGGGTTGCGGTAGCAGTACAGAGTGCCGTCCAGAGACATGCCGGAGTTGATGCCATTGTAGAGCGCGCGCTCCATCACATCGGTGTACTTGGCGTCGCCCGATCCGGCCAGCAGGCGCTGGTTGAACAGTACGCTCGCAATCGACGCGCAGGACTCCGTGTACGCCTGGCGGTTGGGCAACTCCCACGCGTCGCCGAACGCTTCGCCCGACGCGCGCGAGCCCACGCCGCCGGTCACGAAAACCTTGCCGGTCACCAGATCGGTCCACAGCCGGTCCAGGGTCTTTTTGTACGCCGCGTCGCCCGTCTCCAGCCAGTAGTCCGCCGCGCCCGTCGCCGCATAGAGAGCGCGCACGGCGTGTCCTTCGAACTGCTCGCGCGCAGTGAAGGGGACGCCCGAGAACATGTATACCGTGTCGCGCGGCCGCAGTTTCAGGCGCTCCTTCTCCACACCGCTCAGCAGATAGCCGGCCAAGTCCAGATAGGCGCGCTTGCCGGTGACGCGGTACAACTCGGCGAGCGCCAGTTCCAGTTCCGGATGGCCCGTCAGCAGCGGGCGCTTGGGCGCGGGTCCGAAGTCCCTGAGCAGATACTCGGCGAACCGGATGCCACCGTCCAGCAGCTTGCGTTTGCCCGTGGCGCGGTAGTACGCCACGGCGCCCTGGATCATGTGGCCCAGGCAGTAGAGTTCATGGCCGCTGTTCATCTGGCGGAACCGCAGCGGCTCGCGCTCCTCCACAAACCACGTATTGAGGTAGCCGGAAGGCTCCTGCGCCGCCAGGATCTCATCCACCAGCTTGTCGATGGTGGCTTCCAGCTTCGCGTCCGGCCGCGTGTGCAGGCTCCACGCCGCGCCTTCAATCCACTTGTAGAGATCGGAGTCCGTGTACAACGGACCGCGCCGCGGCGTGTAATCGGAGCGCCTGCCGATGCGCCGGAAATTGTCCACCACGCCGTGCTGCTCCAGCAGTTCCAGCAATGTGGGGATCGATCGCTGGATGGTCACGTCCTGCCGCGCCTTCCAGAAGCCCGCCTGCAGCGTCACGGCCCGCACCGGCACGGGATGCAGCCGCGCATGGGGGGTCTTGGAAAGGTCGAGAACAGCCTGCTCGCGCCAATCGGCGCCGAAGGCACTGCCAGCCAGAAGAAGAAATGCTGCCGCCAATCGCATGCAGCAGTTCTATCACAGACGGGCCTAAATGCCCATCACCTGGTAGCCGGCGTCCACGTACACCACGTTGCCGGTGATGCCGCGCCCGAGGTGGGACGCCAGGAAAACCGCCGTGTCGGCCACCTCGCCCAGCTCTACGTTGCGCCGCAGCGGGGCGGTCTCCATCACATGATCGAGGATCTTGGAGAAGTCCTTGATGCCGCGCGCCGAGGCCGTCTTGATGGGCCCGGCCGAGATGGCGTTCACGCGGATGTTGCTGGGGCCCAGTTCGCTGGCCAGATAGCGCATGCTGGCTTCCAGCGCCGCCTTGGCCACGCCCATCACGTTGTAGTTGGTCATCACGCGCTGGCTGCCCAGATAGGACAGCGTCATGATGGAGCCGCCTTCCGTCATCACCGGCGCCACCGCCCGCGCCACGGCCACCAGCGAGTAGCAGGAGACCTCCTGCGCCAGCAGGAACCCGTCTCGCGATGTCTGGTAGAAAGGCCGCGCCAGATCTTCCTTGTTGGCGAACGCGATGGAATGGACCACCGCGTCGAGCGAGTCGCCCTCGGCCCGCAGCATCTCCGACAGCATCTCGATATCGGCTTCCTGCGTCACGTCGCAACACAGCACGCGCGAGGCGCCCAACTCCCGGGCCAGCTCCTCCACCGTATCTTTCTGCCGCTCGCCCTGATAGGTGAGCGTCACCTGCGCGCCTTCCCGGCGGAACGCCTGGGCGATGGCGTAGGCAATAGACCAGCGATTGGCCAGACCCAGAATGAGAGTGGACTTGTCCTTGAGCAACTGAGACATGAAATTCCTATTGTAGCTGCCCCAGGGGCCGCCAACTCATTTGGCGGCCACCGCCGGCAGGTTCCGGTCCCGCACCAGCTTGTTGAAGGTGGCCAGGTCGGTCTTGAGCAGGCCGTCCAGGGTCTTCAATTGCGCGTTGATCTTCGAGGTCAACTCCTCGTGCAACTGATAGCTCTGATCGGTAGGGCGAGCGTCGGCGCTGCCCACAACACCGCCCAACGCAGCCAGCTTGTTGTTGAGCTTGATCGGGTAGTTCAGCGGATCCTGGCCCGACTTGTTCTTCGTCTGGTACAGCTCCTCTTCCACCGCCGTCAGCTTCTTGTCCAGCGCCTTGGCGGGTTCGGCCAGGTCTTTGTCGCGCTTGCCCCATTCCTCCAACTGCTTGCGCAGTTCGCGAATCTTCAGAATGGACTCGTGCGTTTCGGTGAGCTTGTCGCGGAGCTGCACCAGCAGCGCCTGCTGCTTTTCCAGATCCTCCTGCGTCACGGCGGTCAGCCGCGGGTCTTTCAACACCTGGAAGTCCGCCTCCAGCTTCAATCCCTCGGCCGTGAGCCGCGCCTTGTAGCGGCCCGGCGCCGCCTGCGGGCCGCGCGTCGATCCGGCCCACATGATCAGGCCCGGGAATGTCTTGGCATCTTCATGCCGCAGGTTCCACGTCAGCGTGTTCCAGCCCGTCTCCACCTTCAGCGGCGGCGTGCGGTCCTCGTCATCGCCCCCGCCCTTCTCCGCTTTCGTCACCATCCTGCGGATCACCTTGCCGGAGGCATCCAGGATCTCCAGCGCCGTCTCACCCTTCGGCTTCTCCTTCAGCCACACCTGGAAGACAGCGCCCGCTGGCGGATTCTCGCCGATGCTCATACCGGCCCGCATCCGGAAGCGCCCGCCCGGCATGCGGTAGGCGTCTTCCACCGGGAAGATGAGGCTGTCGCCCTTGGCCTGTTCGGCGTTGTGCAGCACGGCCAGATCGTCCAGGATCCAGAACGAGCGGCCTTGCGTCGCCACCACCAGGTCTTTCATGCCCTTGTGAATCACCAGATCGGTGATGGGCACGGCAGGCAGATTCAATTGCAGCGGCTGCCACAGCTCGCCGTCGTTGAAAGAAACATACAGCCCCGTCTCCGTGCCGGCATACAGCAGCCCCTTGCGATTGGGATCTTCACGAATCACGCGCGTGAATGCGCCGTCCGGGATACCGTCCACGATCTTTTTCCAACTCTTGCCGCCGTCGGTGGTGCGGAACAGGTACGGCCGGAAATCGTCGCTCTTGTACATGGTGGCCGCGAAGTACGCCTTGGCGGCGTCGTGCGGCGAGGCCTCGATGGAGTTGATCTGAATCCAGGCCGGCATGGCATCGGCGGGCGTGACGTTGGACCAGTTTTTGCCGCCATCGCGCGTGGTCCAAACCAGGCCGTCGTCGGAGCCAGTCCAAAGGGTGCCCTTGGCCAGCGTGCTCTCGGCCAGCGTGAAGATGGTGCAGTAGTACTCCACGCCCGTGTTGTCCTTGGTGATCGGGCCGCCCGAGGGGCCCATCCGCGCCGGGTCGTTCCGGGTGAGGTCCGGCGAGATCGCCTCCCAGGATTGCCCTTCGTTGGTGGACCGGAACAGCCGGTTGCCGCCGGTGTACAGCACGTTGGGGTCATGCGGCGAGAAGACGATGGGGAAGTTCCACTGGAAGCGGTACTTCATGCCCTCCGCGCCATAGCCCATCGGGTTGTCCGGCCAGACGTTGACGGCGCGAGTCTGCCCGGTGCGCTTCTCATAGCGCGTCAGGTAGCCGCCGTAGGAGCCGGCGAAAACCACGTCCGCATTCTTTGGCGATGGCGCGATCCAGCCCGATTCGCCGCCGCCGACGTCCCACCAGTCTTTCTCCGTGATGCCGGACGAGGTGGTGCGCGAGGCGATGCGGATGGTGGAGTTGTCCTGTTGGGCGCCGTAGATGTTGTACGGAAATTCGTTATCCAGCGCCACGCGGTAGAACTGCGCCGTGGCCTGATCCTGCTCCGTCCACTTGGCGCCGGCCGTGGTGGAGACGTGCGCGCCGCCGTCGTCGGCGCCGATCATGCGCGTGTTGTCCTTGGGGTCGATCCAGAGATCGTGACTGTCGCCGTGCGGCACACTGAGAGGCTTAAACGTCGCACCGCCGTCATCGCTGCGGTAGGCCTGGACGTTCATGGCGTAGACGCGATCGGCGTTTTGCGGGTCCGCGAAGATGTGCGTGTAGTACCAGGCGCGCTGCCGCAGATTGCGGTTCTCATTCACGCGCCGCCACGTCTTGCCGGCGTCGTCGGAGCGGAACAAGCCGCCCTCGGCGGCCTCCACCTGCGCCCAGACGCGCTCCGGGTTGGCCGCCGATACCGTCACGCCGATGCGGCCCAGCAGGCCCTTGGGCATGCCTTCGTTCTTCGACAGGTCCTTCCAGGTTTCGCCGCCATCGGTGGATTGGAACAGGCCGCTGGCCGGGCCGCCGGACTCCATCGAATAGGGCGTCCGTTTCACGTCCCACAGCGAGGCGTAGAGCACGTCGGGATTGGTGGGGTCGACAGCGAGATCGATCGCGCCCGCCTGGTCCGTCTTGTACAACACCTTGCGCCACGTCTTGCCGCCATCGGTGGTTTTGTAGACTCCGCGATCCGGGTGGGGCCCGAAGATGTGACCGAGCACGGCGGCCCACGCTGTATTCGGATCGGTGGGATGAATGCGAATGCGCGGGATGTGCCGCGTGGATTGCAGGCCCACATTCTTCCAGGTCTTGCCGCCGTCGGTGCTCCTGTACACGCCGTCGCCATGCGAGACATTCCCGCGGATGCAGCCCTCGCCCATGCCTGCGTAGACGACGTTCGGATTGGACTCCGACACCGCGATGGAGCCCACGGTGCCGGTCTGGAAGAAGCCGTCCGAGACCGGCAGCCAGGTGTCGCCGCCGTCCGTGGTCTTCCACACGCCGCCGCCGGTGGCGCCGAAGTAGTAGGTGTCGCGCTGGCCCACCACGCCGCTGACCGCCGTCACACGGCCGCCCCGGTAAGGGCCGATGGAGCGGTACTTCAAGGAGGACCATACAGGCTTCGGATCCTGGGCGAAGAGCGGCGTCAGGAGAAGGCAGAGGCAGGCAATCAGTCGCATAGTGGGCTCCCTCAGTATTGTACGGCTGGCGAATGGCGCACAATTGGGGTGACAATTGGGTTTAGTCCATCAGGAGTACATCCATGACGAAACACCTCTATGCCGCATGCGTGCTGGCGGCCCTGCTGGCTGCGCCGGCGAGCGCCTCCATGCCCTGTGTTCTGACGGCCGTGCCTCTGGTGGTGAGTGCGGAGGGCTGGGCGGAACCGGTCGGCGAGTTGACGCTGCGGTGCCAGGGGGGCGTCCCCGGCAGCCTCGTCAGCGGCTCGTTCCGGATCTTCCTCACCGGCAAGATCGCCAACAGCGTGAACACCCTCGGGCACTACAACGGCATCACGATGTCCCAGGAACTGCCGGGCGGGTTCCTGATGAACCAGACGGCAACCATCCGCCCGCTGAATGATTCGGTGTTGTTTGAAGGTTTCCAGATCCCGGTCAGCGCCGAGGGCAACTTCTCGCTGCGGTTCAACGGAATCCGGGCCGAGGCGACGCCGATCACCCAGGCGCTGCTGCAGTACAGCGGCAATCAGGAACTCCGGCTGACCAGTCCTTCGGCCACGGTGGCCTACAGCCAGACCACGCTGCTGGCCACCCACGCCGGTGGTGCCGGACTTCGCGTACATGATCAACGCCCGCGTCCCGATGGCCACCACGCGGTTGACTGAGGGTTGGGCCAACGGCTTCGTGCCCCGCAGCGGATCAAACTCCAACGGCACGCGGATCATGATCCGTCTCTCCGGCGTGCCCGAAGGCGCCCGCGTCTTCGCACCGGACGGCATCACCGGCACAGGCAGCTTTCAGCCTACGCAGAGCGGCGGCATGGGGAGCTATCCGGCCAGCGGCGTGTACACGGCCACATCAACCGGATCCCTACTGCTTGCCCGCGTCCGTGCGGTCAACCCCGACGGTTCCGGCGGATACCCGGGCCTGTACCCTTCCTACCAGGGCGCACTTTTGCTCACCTCCGTGGCGGAGGCCGATTCCGCCCGGGGCACGCAGTTCCTTGTCTACGAGACGATGGACGCCAATACTGCCAAGCAGGAATCCGCGCAGATTCCGATCTGGATCGCCCTGCCCAGCGACCGGTTTGTGCCCCCTTCCGTGGTTCGCCAAACGCTGAGCCTGGCGCCGTTGTCCAACGAGGGTGGTTCCATCGACTTCGCCCCCGTTCCCCGCTACCGCCCGGCCGCCGTCGCGACAGACTGCACGCTGATTGGCGACTGCGCCGCGCCGTACTTTCCGAAGCTTGCCGTCACCGGGCCGGAGGTTTCCGAGTTCACCGCGCCGGCGGGCAGCCGTTTCATCCAGAGCGACTTCCGCGTGAATAACACCGGCGGCGGCTTGCTGGAGTGGCGCGTGACCGCCCGCTACCGGGGCGCCGGCGCCGGCTGGATCGACATCCAGGCCACTACCGGATTTGAGAGCCAGACGATCCGCTTCAACGTGTGGCCCACCGCCCTGACGCCGGGACGTTACGAGGGCGAGATCGTGGTGCAGCAGGTGGGCTCGCCGGCCGGCCCCAATTCCGAAGTGCTGCTGCCGATTGCGCTGAACGTGACTCCGGCCGCGCCGCCGGCCATTCCGCTGCCGTCGATCACCGCGATTGCCGATGCCGCCAACCGCTGGCCCCTACCGGCCGCGCCCGGGTCTCTGATCATCATCACCGGCATGAACTTCGGGGACAACACGAGCTTCACGATCGGGGGCAAGCTGGCCCGGATCGTGCTGGCGGGTCCTGGCGAAATGCTGGTAGAGGTGCCGCTCGATGTGGCCGCGGGCCGAGTGGACGTGATACCGGCCAACAGCGGACGCCCAGGTCCGGCGGTGGCGTTGGACATAGTAGCCGTGGCCCCCTCCACCCTGTTCGTCCTGAACAGTGACGACGAGAACAACTCAGAAGTGCGGCCTGCCGGAGCCGGCAAGACCATCCAGGTCTACCTGACCGGCGTGGCCGGCGCTGCCCAGCCGCTCAACGTGAAGATCCACGACCGGGCTCTGAATGTGGAGGTGCAGGCGGGCGGCCAACCGGGAGTCAGTGTGGTGAAATTCACGGTGCCGGCGGACTTGCCTGCCATGCAAACGGCAGTGGTCGTCTGCGCCGCGCCCGCCGCCGGGGGAGCGGCCTCATGCAGCCACCCGAAGGACATCTGGATCCAGGCCGCCGCCGAATAGTCCTGATTTCCGGCGCGACCGGGTATCTCGGCCGCGCCCTGGCGATCTCCCTGCTGTGGCGCAATCACGCCGTGCGGGCGGCTCTGGCGATTTCCCTGCTGCGGCGCCTTCACGCCGTGCGGGCGCTGGTGCGGCCGGGAATCTCGGCCGCGCGCTGGCGATTTCCCTGCTGTGGCGCCATCCCGCCGTGCGGGCGCTGGTGCGGCCGGGTATCTCGGCCCCGCCCTGGCGAT
>JBBQLF010000082.1:0-11583 GCA_038327695.1 Bryobacterales bacterium | reverse complement strand
ACCGCCCCGAAATGCGAGTTTTCCACAGGTACAGGCCTGGTAGGAAGCCCCAGGACGCGTTCTGGCGAGCCGTCTGATGGTTTCGTATTCCCCCACGCGGCCGGTTCACCGATTTTGCATATTTCTTCACACCTTCTCACGCGCGCGGCTCATAATCGGGTTCTGAGCCGCGCGCGTTAGCAAGCGGTTGGAATGGTTGTTTCATCACGGATCCTAAGGGTGTCCTGCTATCCTGCTTGTTGAGCGGCCCTCCAATCATGCTGAGCGAACAATTACGAACCATGGGTGTGGTCGGCGCAGGCGGCGCTGGCTTCCCCGCCGAGGTCAAGGCGAAGTCCCAGGTGGAGTTCATCCTCGCCAACGGCGCGGAATGCGAACCATTGCTCCACAAGGACTTTGAGATCATGAAGCGCTATCCGGCCGAGATCGTCTCCGGCATGAAGCGCATGATGGACGCCACCCGCGCCACCCAGGGCCGCTTCTGCCTCAAGGAAAAGAATAAAGACGCCGTCACGGCCGTCGAGCCCCACGCCAGCGCCGCCGGTATTTCGCTCACGCTGCTGGGCGACTTCTACCCCTCCGGCGACGAATACGAAATCGTCTACGCCGCCACCGGCCGCCTGATCCCGGCGGCGGGCATCCCGCTCCAGGTCGGCTGCGTCGTCAACAACGTCGAGACCCTCTACAACGTCGAACTCGCCGCCGCCGGCCGGCCCGTGACGCACAAGTTCGTCTCCATCAGCGGCGCCGTGAAAAAGCCCTGCTCCTTCTGGGCCCCCATCGGCTGCACGTTGGCTGACCTGCTCGCCGTCGCCGGCGGCGCTACAGTCGACGAGATCGGCGTCTTCGTCAGCGGCATGATGATGGGCACGCTCACCTTTGACCTCAGCGGCATCGTCACCAAGACCACCTGCGGCCTCATCGTTCTGCCCAAAGACCACCCGCTGGTGAGCCGCAAGAGCCGCCCCGTCGAGGCCATGGCGCGGATCGGCAAGTCCGCCTGCGACCAGTGCAGCTTCTGTACCGAGTTCTGCCCGCGCTACCTGCTCGGCTACGACGTTCAGCCGCACAAGGTGATGCGCACCCTGGGCTTCACCCTGACCGGTAAGGAGAACTGGAGCCAGTGGGGCGAACTCTGCTGTGCCTGCGGCCTCTGTACGCTCTACGCCTGCCCGGAGGATCTCTTCCCCAAGGAGGCCTGTGACCAGGCCAAGTTCGACCTGCGCGCCGCCGGCGTCAAGTTCACGCAGTCCAAGCCGGTCAGCGTTCACCCCATGAAGGAGTACCGCCGCGTGCCGCAGTCGCAGCTCCGTCAGCGCCTCCACGTGGAGCGTTACGAATCCCACACGCCCTTCACGGATCAGACGCTACAGCCTGCCATGGTCCGCATCCTGACCAAACAGCACGCGGGCAAGCCAGCCACGGCGGTGGTACAGGAAGGCGACCGCGTCACCGCCGGCCAGCCCGTCGCCCGCATGAAGGACGGCGAGCTCGGCGCCGACGTCCACTCCAGCATTGCCGGCCGCGTCCGCAGCGTCACGCCGGAAGCCATCGAAATCGAAGCCTGAGCGAGAGGAATTCCAAGTGGCACGCAACTCCATCGGTCTCATTGAACTGTCCAGCATCGCCGCCGGCTTCCTCGTCTGCGACGCCATGCTCAAGGCCGCCGACGTCGAACTGGTCCTGTCCCGCACCATCTGCAGCGGTAAGTATATGGTGATGATCCGCGGTGATGTCGGCGCGGTCCAGGCCGCCGTCGAAGCGGGCTGCAACGCGGGCGACTTCTCCGTCATCGACACCTTCGTCATCCCCAACGTCCACGAGGACATCTTCCCGGCCATGAGCGGCACCAACATGGTGGGCGAACTGGAATCGCTGGGCATCATCGAGTCGTTCTCCGTCGCCAGCCTGATTGAAGGCGCCGACGCCATGGCCAAGGCCGCGCACGTCCGGCTGGTGGAGGTTCGCCTGGCCATGGCCCTCGGCGGCAAGGCTTTCGCCAGCGTCACCGGCAGCGTCTCGGCGGTGAAGTCCGCCGTCGAGGCCGGCGCGCAGGTGATTGCGCGCAAGGGCCTGCTGGTCAACAAGGTGGTGATTGCGCAGCCCCGGCCCGAGCTGTTCCGCGAAATGATCTGACGCTCAACACGGCGGAGGCCGCCATCAGGATCGACGCATCGGTCAGGGCGTGGAAGAGAAACAGGTCCCGGTCTGTCTCCACGCCGTCGGCCAGCGCCGGGATCAGAAACTCGATCACCGCCATCACGCCCACCGCCACGGCCATCGTGGCGAAGCGGCCCGCCAACGCCCCGCGCCGCTTCCACCATAGCGCGCCGAAGCCTGCCAGGTAGACCGCAAACCACAGCGGCAGATGCCAGGGGTACAAGCGGATCATGCGCGACCGGAAGCTGCTCCAGAACTGATGGCTGTGCGCTTGGGCGCCCGGCGGAAAGCCATCTTCCATGCGGAAATTGCCAAGGATCTGCATGCGGATCCGTCATGCCGGCCCCGCCAGGTCCGAATAAAGGACCTTGAGCGTGCTGAGCGGATGCCGCAGGTACCAGAGCGCCAGCCGGCCATAGCTGTGCTGTTGCGCGAAGCGAGCGAACCACTCCGGCCCGGGCGCGCCCTTCTCATACCCGTAATGGCCGAGATGCGCATCAAACTCAGGGCCCAACCCCATCTCGCGCAACGCAGTGGCCGGGTCCGCTGCCGCCTGCGGCACTCGAATGAACGTGGCTGAATACAGGTTGGCCGCCCGTTCGGCAGGCGGCGCCAGAGCCAGTGTAAATGCGCCGGTGGCGAGGTTGCTGAAGGCCGCCAGGACACCGGCTTCATCGCGCCGGCCCCGCCACACCGCACTCAGCGCCAGGGGAAACAGGAGCAGCGCCAGCAGCGCATGAGGAGGTTTGGACGCGACCAGAAAACAGGCCGAGGCGCTGAACAGAACCACTGACCGGCGAGTGACCTGTTCCATCATCAGCCGCAGGCCCGTGGCCAGGGTCAGTACAAGACCGAGCCAGGCCGCCGTATCCATGTAGAAGGAGTTCAGGTGGGAGACGTAATGGACATCGCTGAGCACCACCACCATCAGCAGCAACAGCAACGCGCGCCGCCCTGCCGGCAGCTTGCGCGTCAGCCGCACCAGCAGCACGAAGCCCGCCAGCAGCACCACCGCGTGCACAGCGCCCATGATCCGCAGGTCAAACAGGGTCGGACCCGTCGCCCAGCCGATCAACACCGCCGGGATCACCAGCAGCAGCTCACTCGATAGATTAGGAAACAGCAGGTATCTGGCGGGGTGAAACGCGTATTCGGTCGGCGCGTAGACGATCTCCGAATCCGGCCCGTCCGAAACCGGGCCCAATCCGAACCGGCCGATCATCTTGCCGAAGTCGCCGTTGTTGGCCAAGCTGACCACGGGCGGCAGGAAGATCTGCGCCCCGACCAGGCCACAGAATACAGCCACGGTGATCCACTCAAATAGGAAATCCTTCCCGTTCATCCCGCAGGCCTTACGCTATACTGAGCCATTCAGAAGGAGGTCCATCCACCTATGCTCACCCGGCGCTCGTTCGTCAACGCCGCCGCCGCGGGAATTGTCGCGGCGCCCTTTGCCCGGCTGGCCGCCGCGCTCAAGGGCAAGGTCAAGATCACCGGCGTCAAGTGCATGATCGTTCGCGGCACATGGGACTGGAATCTCGTCAAGGTCGAAACCGACTCCGGGCTGTATGGCATTGGCGAAGCGTACTGGGGTCCGGGCGTCAAAGACATCATACAGAAGATCCTCAAGCCGCATCTCATCGGCGAGGATCCGCTCAACGTCGACAAGCTCTATACGAAGATGCTGATGCGCAACGCGGGTGCTGGCGCCCTGGCCGGCGTGACCGTCACCGCCGCCTCCGGCGTGGAGATCGCCCTGTGGGATCTGGCCGGCCGGATCCTGGAAACCCCGGTCTGCAACCTCCTCGGCGGCCGCTTCCGGGACCGCGTGCGGTTCTACCGCACCATGCAGAACCCGCCCGACGTCAACAACCCCAACTCCTTCCGCGAGCACGTCCGCAGCGCCCGCGCCGAGAAGTTCGGCTGGACCGCCTTCAAGTTCCAGGGCGACGGCATCCCGCCTGCCGCCGATCCCCAATTCAAGGAACCCGGCCACGACCCCTACCTCCGCAACCTCACCACCAAAGACATCCGCCGCATTGTCACCGGCATGACCGCCGTGCGCGAGGAGCTCGGCCCTGACGCCGATTTCGGCATCGAGTGCCATTGGCGCTATGACTCGCGCGATGTCATCCAACTCGCCCGCGCCCTGGAACCGCTGAACCCCATGTGGCTGGAAGACCCCGTGCCCCCGGGCAATCCCAAGGCGATGGCGCGCGTCACGCAGGCCATCAACATCCCCGTGTGTACCGGTGAAAACCTCTACGGGCGCGATCAGTTCCGCGAACTCATCGAGCTCCAGGCCTGCGACATCGTCCACATTGATATCCCGAAGTCCGGCGGCCTGCTGGAGTCCAAACGCATCAGCGACATGGCCGAGAATTACTACATCGCCACGGCCGCCCACAATCCGGCCAGCCCGCTCGGCACCATTGCCTCGGCCCACGCGGCCGCCTCGATGCGCAATTTCCGGATCCACGAACTGGCCAAGTACATTGACTGGTGGCAGGATCTCGTCATTCACGAAGGCCCTATCTTTGAGAACGGCTACCTCACCATTCAGGACAAGCCCGGCTACGGAGTGGAGATCAACCCGGACGTGGCCCGCGCCCACCTGGCGCCGGGCGAGACGTGGTGGGGCTAGTGGACGCTGCGGACCACCATCCGCACAGCGCCCTGGATCACGAGTTCCTCTCGCGGATAGAGCTGCGGAAAAGCGTCGTTTTCGGCCCTCAAAAACCACTTTTCGTGCACAAAAACGAGCCTTTTGAGCGTACTTTCGCTATCAATCAGCGCAACAACGATCTGGCCGGCCCTGGGCGAGGGCTCCGGCTCAATCACCACCATGTCTCCGTTCAGGATGCCGGCATCCTTCATGGAATCGCCACGGACCCGCAACAGAAAGCAGCCGGGCTGCGGCTTGAAGCCGAGTAATGCCTCGTCGAAGACCGCGGAGCCGTCCAGTTCGGCGCCCTGAAACTCCTGGGGCATGCCGGCCGGGATGTGCCCGAGCAGCGGAAGACGGTGCAAAACCGGCGGCGGCGCCTCTACCTCATCGGCAACCAGATCGATCTGGCGCGAGCCACGCTCCGCCCGCCGGATGATCCCCTTGGCCTCCAGCGCGCGGAGGTGCCCGGCCACTCCGTTCGGGCTCCTGATGCCGAAGCGGCGCTGCATCTCCGGGATCGACGGCGAGCAGCCGTTTTCGCGCCGAAATGCGACGATGTAGTCATAGATCTCACGCTGGCGCTCAGTGAGAGTCATGGTATAAATATTTACACGTTTTCGTGCAGGTGTCAACATGCTGCTTGCCTTTCTACTCGCCGCACAGATGGGTGCCTGCGTGCCGATGCGCTGGGCCTGGAACGATCCGGCGTCGCTCCAACTGCTTGACGGATCGGCCATTACGTGTCTGGTGGTTCCCGACGAGGCGACGGCCAACTTCCTTCGAGAGAGCGCCCGGGCGCGTGGCCTGCAAGTGCTGGTGGAGGGGAAAGACTTTCAATCTGCAGTGCGCCGCGGCGATGTCCGGCCGGCTCCGCTGGTGGCCGTGGGCCAGGGACTTTGGCCCGGCGTGCGAGCCGAAAAAGAGGGCAGCACCGAGGCCCGGCCCACCGGCGCGCCGTGGGTGGAGACCAACACCGGGTACCTGCGCTATCTACGTTCGTCGTTAGGGCCGGAGCCGCGCATCTGGCTCACCATCCGGCCGCCCGAGAAGCAGATTTTGAGCGGCCAGCGTTACGTCCAAGCCATTGGCGACGCGGCGATGTCCGGCGCTCGCTGGCTGGTGACGCTGGATACCGGCTTGGCGGACCTGCTGCGCCAGCGTGACCCGCGCGTCCAGGACGCCTGGAAGCGCATCAACAACGCCTTGCTCTTTTACGAGACCAACTGGAGCATGGTGGACGCGCCGGACTATAGCGGGCTGGCGCTGCTGGAGGATCCGGCGTCGGGAGCGCTCATGTCGGGCGGCATTGTGGACATGATCGCGGCTAAGCACATTCCGCTCCAGGTGGTGCCGGCCGCGCGGTTGCAACCCGGTGCGCTTGGCAACGCACGGACGCTTCTGAACATTGATCCGGCGGGTCTGAGTGACGAGCAGAAGGAGATCCTGAAGACCTTGGCGCGCTCCGGCGTCTCGCTGGTGAACGGCCCGCCGGGCTGGCGGCTGAGCCTGCCGGAGACGTCCATCACGTTTCCCGAAGACCAGGTGAAGAAGCTCGAGGAGGTCTGGCGCGGCGTGAACAGCTTCATCTGGGGGAAGAACTTCGCGGTCCGCGTGTTTGGTGCGCACAGCGTGCTGTCGAATCTGAAGAGGCTGGACGACGGACGGCTGGCGCTGCATCTGGTGAACTACTCGGACTACCCGGTGGAGAACATCACCATCCACACCGCCGGGCCGTTTGAGTCCGCCACGCTGCTCACGCCCCGTGGCCCGCGCACTGTGGAGGCCTACAAGCTGGAGGACGGCATGGGCATCGACGTGGACAAACTGGAAGACGTGGGAATTCTGGTGATCACCGGGTTTCAGCCGAAGCGGTAGAGCGCGTCTTCCAGCTTCAGGCCGCGCACGTCGATCTGTTTCAGGTCAGCGGAACCCAACCGCAACTGCTCGGCCAGCAGCCGCCTGGGTGGAGTACATCGCCATCCACACGGGCGGACCGCGAAAGGCAGAGGCCTGCAAGCCGGACGACGCCGGAATTCTGGTGATCACCGGGTTTCAGCCGAAGCGGTAGAGCGCGTCTTCCAGCTTCAGCCCGCGCACGTCGATCTGTTTCAGGTCAGCGGAACCCAACCGCAACTGCGGGACCAGCACAGGCCTCGGTGCACAACATCGCCATCCACACGCGCGGGCCGCGAAAGGCAGAGGCCTGCAAGCCGGACGACGCCGGATTCCGGTCATCACCGGGTTTCAGCCGAAGCGGTAGAGCGCGTCTTTTAACTTCAGCCCGCGCACGTCGATCTGTTTCAGGTCGGCGGAACCCAACTGCAACTGCTCGGCCAGCAGCAACGTGTTGTCGCAGTTCTTGAACGGCGCCCGCGGATCATAACCCATCGCCGCCGTGGCCACGGCATCCGTGGAGACCGCGTTTGTTCCGAGAAGCAGAATCCCCGGCCGCACCGGCTTCACGTTGCGAATCCACGGCCCTTCGCCGCCGGCGATGGTCTCCACGCCATCGATGAACGCGATGTGGATGGGCCGCGCGGCGTTCAGTTCCGCCGTAATACGCGGCATGCGGTGCCCCGGATCGCGCGATGATGCCGGATTGATCTCCGCGGGCGCGGACTTGGCGGGCTGGCGCTTGCCGAGATGGCAGGTATCGACGCGCCCTTTGGCCGGACTCTCATTCGGTTGGTCGCGGCCAGCATCGTCGCCATAGATGGACGCCGGGGTGATGCCGAAGATGTTCTTCATCGAGAGGGTCACGCCGCACGTCTCGTGGTTTTTCAGCTTGGCCATGGAGACGAAGATATCGGTCTGCTCAAACGCCGGGTGCAGATCGTAGGCAGGGTAGACCAAGCCGCCGCCCGGCACCTGGAAGCGGGCGTACTGCTTGTGGCCGCCGGTGAGCGCGTTGGTGTTGACGAACTCCACGCTGCGGGCGGCGCTCTTCAATGTGCGGACGTTCCAGCCGGACTCCAGCAGATACTCTTCCAGCGGCCCGGCGGTAGCCCAGCAGCTCTCGACGAACCGCACGCGGCGCGCGCCGGCGCGGTCCAGCAGGCTCGCCATCGCGCCGGCGGTCTTGGGGTGGGTGTAGTGCGTCACGCCCAGGGCGCGGCCTTGGATGCGCAGCGCGGGGCTGCCCGTGAGATTCAGCTTGATGGTGACGGTCTTACCTTGCACGAGCCGGGAGACTCCGCCGAGCTGATCGAACATCCCGGAAAGAACGGCCGTGAGGTCTTCCTCATAGGACCGGCAGCGGGCGATGGCGACGGGCGCGGAAGGGAGCGCGTAGGCTGGGGCAGCTGCCGCCGTTCCCAGAGCGGCGAGCAGTTCTCTTCGGATCATTACCCACAGTGTACTTTGAAAGGGATGAACCTCTCGCTCTTTCACGACGAGAAACCGCTGGCGCGGCGGCTGGAATCGCTGGCTGCGCGCGGCGTCTATTTCGGCACCAGTAGCTGGAAGTACGAGGGTTGGCTCGGCTCCATCTACACGCCCGAACGCTACAACACGCGCGGCAAGTTTTCGCGCAAGAAGTTCGAGAGCGAGTGTTTGGCGGAGTATGCCGAGACGTTCCCGATTGTGTGCGGCGATTTCTCCTTCTATCAGTTTCCGTCGGAGAGCTACTGGCAGCGCCTGTTCGCCTCCGCGCCACCCAAACTCCAGTTCGCGTTCAAAGTGCCCGAAGAGATCACCGTCAGGGAGTGGCCCAAGCACGCCCGCTATGGCGCACGGGCGGGCAACGGCAATGAATCCTTCCTCAACGCCCACCTGTTCGAAGGGGCGTTCCTGCGCCCGCTGGCGCCCCACAAGAGCCGTGTGGCGGCGATGATATTCGAGTTTGGCACCATGCCCAAGCGGCACTATGAGGGCGTGACGAACTTCGCCGAAGACCTGCATGCGTTCCTCCGGGCGTTGCCGCCTGAGTGGCGCTATTCGGTGGAGATCCGCAACAAGGAGTACCTCGCGCCCCCCTATTTTGAGGTCCTCCGCGAGAACCGCGTGGCCCACGTCTTCAACGCCTGGACGCGCATGCCCGAACTCCGCGAACAACTCGCCATTGACGCCGCCTACACCGCCGATTTCACCATCGCCCGCGCCTTGCTGCGCCATGGCCGCAGCTACGAACAGGCAGTCTCGCAGTTCCAGCCGTACGACCGCACGCAGGATCCCAACCCGGGCGCCCGGGAGGGTTTGAAAGAGCTGATGGAGCGAGCCCTCGCCACCGGGCAGCCCGCGCTGCTGTTTGTGAACAACCGGCTGGAAGGCAACGCCCCCTCGACGATTCAGGCCGTCGTGGACGGCTCCTCCGACTGAACCAGCCATAGACCGGCGGCGAGCACAACGGCACCGATGGCGATGATGTGCCAGGGGACGAACTTGGCGTCACCCATGCCCATCTGAACGAGCAGTGGCTTGGAGCGCGCCATGGTGGCCATCAGCCCGTTGTTCAGCGCGTGGCAAATCATGCCGGCAACGATTGAGTTCGTCTTCCAGACGGCGAAGCCAAAGGCGATGCCCAGCGCCATGGTCGGCAGCAGCCGGTAGATGGATGCATGCGCCAGGCCGAAGAGCAGAGCGGTCGCCAGGATCGCCGGCCACATCCCAAGACGGCGGAAGCCGGACAGGATGAGGCCGCGGAAGAGCAACTCCTCGCAGATGGCCGGCGTCAGCGCGATCAGCGCCCACACTTGCCACATTGGCACGGCCGACTCGTCGATCATCAGCAGCTTCTCCATCGCCTTCTGTAGCGACTCCGGCGGCGGCAGCAGTCTGACCAGCAGCCCACCTGCCACGGCCCAGGCCGAACAGCCGATCAGCACCGCGCCTAGCACGGCCCTGAGCGAGGGCGCGTGGAGGCGCAAGGTGTCCACGAAATCGAAGCCTTTCATGCGGATCAGCAGCAGCACCGGCAACAGAAAACAGCCGTACTGCGTGACGGTGAGCGTGATGGGCAACCCGTACTTGATGAGGGCCAGACTGCCGTAGAAGGCAGCCACCAGCGCCACCGCGAAGATTAGAAGCGACACGGCGGGCGTGGGCCGGGCGCCGGGCCGCCGGGAGAAATCGAACAGGCTGCCGAAGCTCTCCCTGCCGCCGAGCAGCACCGCATTCTTCTCCCACACATTGGCCGCGAAAACCAGCGCCACCGACGCGTAGCAGAAGGAGCTGATCAGGACCAGGAACAGCATGTCGGCCGCCCACTCGCCGACGAACACGCTCTTGATGAGCAACGCTATGTTCACGATGGGTACGAAGGCCAGATAGCCGTCCAGTTCAACGCCCGGCGTCATGGTGACCGACAGCGGGACCAGCAGGCCGAGCATGATGGGCGTGAGGAAGTTCTGCCCGTCCTTGAAGTCCTTGGCGAAGGCGCCGACCGCGAGGAAGATGGAGTTGACCATCAGCGAGATGGGGATCAGCATAAGAAACGCCACCAGATACGACGATGGCGGCACGCTCATCTGCATCCCCGGCATCTTGATCTGGCTGAACGTCAGCGCCAGGCTCAGCAGGTTCACCACGGTGGCGATCATGGAGATGGACCACACCGCCAGGAACTTGCCGCCAATGATCTCCAGCGATTCCACGGGCGCGCACAGCAGCGTCTGCATGGTGCCGCGCTCCTTCTCGCCGGCCGTCATGTCGATGGCTGCGTAGAAGCCGCTCATGGCCGAGAACATGATGAGCATGTACGGCAGAAGAGCGCCGATGAGCATGCCCGATTTGCGCTGCTCGGTGGCGACATTGGTGGACTGCAATTCGATGCCGGTGGCGAAGCCGGGCGGCAGGCCAAGCTTCCGCTCGCGCCCGGTCTGGAGGTCCACGCGGTACAGCCGCATGGCATCGCTGACGCGGTCGCGCGCCTTGCGCGAGTTGTCGCGGACGGAGTCGAACAGGATGCTGGCTACGCCGAGTTCCCCCTTGGCCATGTGATCGGCAAAGCCCGGCCAGGCGATCAGGACGGCATCGGCCTTGCGGTCCAGGATGGCCTGCTGGGCTGCCTTGGCCCAGGCCGTCTCCGGCATCTTCTTTGGCGTCGGCGGCTCCTCAGCGGAATCCAATTGCAGTGGAGGCGTAGGCGGCGGCGCCAACTGGCCCATCGTCAGTCCGGCCCGCACAGCCTCCGTGGCGCCGGCCCACTCCAGCAGTTCCACTTTGCCGCCCTGCGTGAGACGCTGCCGAATCTCCGCCGGCAATTCGCCCCACACTGCAAGCGCCGACGCGCGCGCGGCGGTGGCGGCCTGTTGGCCCTCCCGCAGGCGGCTCAGGCCCAGGAGCAGGAGAGGGTAGAGGAGGATCGGCAGAGCGATCATCATGAAGAGCGTGCGCCGGTCGCGGAGAGCCTCGACGAGTTCCTTGCGGACGATGGTGAGCACGATGCGCGGTCTCATGCGGCGATGTTCCTCAGGAAGGCATCGGTCAGGTTCGTGCAGCCGGAGCGTTCCAGCAACTCGGGGATGGAGCCATGGTCCACCAGCCGGACATCTAGGATCACCGCCACGCGGACGCAGAGGTAGCGGCTCACTCCGAGGATGAGGAGCGGATACAGCAGAATCGGGAGCACGATCATCATGAAGAGCGTGCGCCGGTCGCGGAGGGCTTCGAGGAGCTCCTTGCGGACGATGGTGAGCACGATGCGCGGTCTCATGCGGCGATGTTCCTCAGGAAGGCGTCGGTCAGGTTCGTGCAGCCGGAGCGCTCCAGCAACTCAGCTATGGTGCCTTGGTCCACCAGGCGGCCCTGGTGGAGCA
>JBBQLF010000081.1:0-11703 GCA_038327695.1 Bryobacterales bacterium | reverse complement strand
GCTAGGCCTTGGCCATCGCCTGCCACGCTTGCTGCGCGGTGATGCGCACGCGGCTGTTGGCGCTCTTCAGCTTGGGCAGGATCATGGCGGCGGCATCAGCCGTTCCGAGCTTGGCCAGACCGATCACGGCCGCGCACTGGTAGTGCTCCTCGGCGCGGTCCAGCGCGGCCTTGTACAGGCGCATAGCCTCGGCCGCGTTGCCGGCACGCGCCTGGGAGTCGGCAAAACGCAGCAGGCTGTCGGCGTGCTCGGTGGCCTGCCAGGGCGCAAGCGTCCTGGCATCCGGAATGCGAGGCGCCACCGCCGGCTTCTTGCCGATGCGGCCATACGCTTTCAGCCCGGCCAGCGCGATCTCCGCGTTGGGCGACTTCATCGCCTCCACACAGAGCGGCAGCCCCTCGGCCGCGCGCCGGTGCCCCAAGGCGGCAAGAATGCGCGGCTTGAATTCATCCTTGGCGCCGGCGTAGGCGGCAGCGATAGCGGCAATGGCGGCCGCAGCCGGAATGCGCTCCAGACAGTAGATCGCTTCCTCCCGCAGTTCGGGTGACGCAAGGAGTTTCGCGATCGGCGGTATCGCGTCGTCGGCCGCGATGCCGGACAGGAGGCGCAGCGCGTGGGCTCGCACGTCCAGCGCGTACGCCGGGCCAGTCAGCTCAAGCAACCCCTTCACCACACCGGCGCGATTGGGCGCCGCGGGGTCTTTGCCCACCGCATGCGTCAAGGTGGTCAGAGCCTCGCGCGCGGCCTTGGCGATGCCCGGTGCCGGGGATGAAGCCAGCTTGCCAACCTGCGGAATGACGGCGGGCGAAACCTCGCCGGCTGCTCGCCACGCGGCAAAGCGCACGTCGGCGCTGCCGCTCTGAAGATCACTGATGAATTTCTGATCGTCTGCCATGGGAGTGTCTCCTTACAGATTCCAGGGACCGCGGCCGGGGCGGCTGAGTAGCCGGTTGGCTTCGTCGTCGTTCTTCACGCGTTCAGCGATGGGGTCCCACTCGAACTTGCGCTGCAACTGAAACGAGACGTTACCCAGGATGCACAGCGTCGCCACGCGATGCGCCGCTTCCATGTGCATGATCGGTTTCTGCCGCGTGCGGATGCAGTCTTCCCAATTCTCGCTGTGGCCTGGGCTCCGGAACGCCTTGCCGCAGTCGCAAGCCGCCGCGTAGTCCTTCACCTTCTGGTCCGTCGCGGTGCCCGCGCCGTCGCCCAGCGTGACCGTGCAGCGGCCCTTCTCGCCGTGATACACGGCGCCGTAGCGCGCCTCGATCTCCGCCGATGGAATGCCGGGCTGCGCCCACACGAGCGTGAAGTCCGGGTCCTTGAATTCATACGTCACATCCATCGTGACGGCCGCATCGTACATGCCGTCCTTGGGCGGCGCGCCTGTGGCGTGCACGCTCACCGGCCCTTTTTCATCGGCCTCCATGATCCAGTTGGCGATGCTCATCACGTGCGCGCCGCGGTCGCGAATCTGGCCTCCGCCGAAATCGGTCAGCCAGCGGAAGGCGCCGTGTGTGTGCTTCACGTTGTACGGCAGCCAGCGCGCCGGGCCCACCCACATGTCGTAGTCGAGTTCCGGCGGCGGCGCCGCATCGGGCGTCCAGTCGCCGTCCGGACTGGCGTAGTGCCAGCACAGCACCTTGCTCACCTTGCCGAGTTGGCCGCCGCGAATGTAATTTGCGGCCTGCCACGCCGCCGGCTGCGAACGGCCCTGGGATCCGATCTGCACCACGCGGCCGTAGCGTTCCGTGGCAGTCACCATCGCGCGGCCCTCTTCAATCGTGTTGCAGGCCGGCTTCTCGCAGTAAACGTCCTTGCCGGCCTGGCAGGCGAGAATCGTCTGCAGCGCATGCCAGTGGTCGGGCGATGCGATGTAAACCGCGTCCACGTCCTTGTCTTCCAGCAGCTTCCGAAAGTCCTTGTAGATTTTGGGCTTCCCGCCCACCCGCGTGGCGGCCTCATCCACTCGCTTGATGTCCACATCGCAAAGCGCCACCGAGCGGCCCGGCCGCATCACCCGCGTGCCATCACCGCCGAGATTGGTGGTCGCCGTTACCGGCTTCCCAATGTTGGCCTCGGCGCGAAGGAAGCCGCGGCCCCGGCCTCCAATTCCGATGTGGCCGAAATTCACCGTGTCGCTGGGTGGCGTCTGCCCTTGCAGGCCGAGGACCCGCGAGGGCAGGATGTCAAATAGAAACGGCGTCGCGGCCGCCCCTGTCAGAAAGGTACGACGCGTGTTCTTCGTGGTTTTGGGCATGGTTAGTTTCTCCGGATTAATTCAAACGCCCGGCGAACTCCCGGGCACGGGCGTCGGCATCGGCCAGCGGCAGTCCGATGACGCCGCAGAGCCACTCATTCTTGGCGAACAGAAATGCAGGCGTCGCGCCATCGTTACCGAAGTAGCCGCCGAAATGCGCGATCAGCTTCGGGCTCGTAAGCTTCTTCTTGAAGTCCAGCAACAGCACGGCCGCATCGGTGGGACTCTTCGTCCGGATGAGGATCAGATCATACTCCTGCTTGCCCAACTTGTAGTGAGCGATGTTGCCGCCCGGCAGGAACTCATGGCCCAGCAGCCGGTCCTCCACTACCTTTGCCTCCACCTGATTGGCGCGCGGGAAATGGCGCGTCTCATCGCTTGGCTTGACGGCCTTCCGGATGGGCGGCGGCGCGGCCACGGGCTTGGGTTCGGAGGCACAACCGCTGAGCAGCAGCGCCAACGGCAGGATGATCGCAATCGAAATCCGCATTCGGAGGAAATACTATCACGATAGCCGGGGTGATATCGTGGCTGACTGTGGTAACAATCCGTGAAGTCGCCCAGCGGGCCCGCGTTTCGGTGGGCACCGTATCCAACGTCCTCTCCGAATCGGGCAAGGTCCGGCCCGAACTGCGCAAGCGCGTGGAAGCGGCCATGCTCGAGCTGGACTACTCGCCCAACCAGATCGCGCGCAGCCTGAAGACGCGCACCACCAAGACGCTCGGCACCATCGTCAGCGACATCACCAACCCGTTCTTTCCCCAGTTGATTCGCGGCGCTGAGGATGCCGCGCTGCGGCGTGGCTACCTGCTCATCACGCTCAACACCGACGACCACGTGGAGCGCGAGCGCCGCGCCCTGGCGCTCCTGCGCGCCCGCAAGGTGGACGGCGTCCTGTTGGTCATGGCGCCCGGCCAGGGCGAAGCCACCCACATCGCCAACGCGCGCAACGACGGCACAGCCGTGGTCTGCCTGGACCGCATGCCGCCCGGCGTCGAGGTGGACTCCGTCAGCGTCGACAACCGCCGAGGGGCGCGCATGTGTATGAACCATCTGTTCAGCCGCGGGCACCGGCGGATCGGGATGCTCTCCGGATCGCCCGGGCTGCACACGGCACACGAACGGCTGCAAGGCTATCTGGAGGTTCTGCGGGAGGCCGGTGAGCCGGAGGTGGCGGCGCTGATCCGGCACGGCGATTTCCGCCTCGATAGCGGCTACCGTCTGGCCAAGGAAATGCTGCTGGAATCTGAGCCGCCCACCGCCATATTCGCGGCCAACGCCATGATGGGCTTCGGCGCATTGAAAGCCATCCATGAACTCGGGCTACGGTGCCCGGAGGATGTCTCGCTGGCCGTCTTCGACGATATCCCGTTCGGCGACGTCATTCAGCCGCGGCTCACCGTGGTAGCCCAACCCGCCTATGAGATGGGCTACCGCGGCGCCGAGTTGCTGATTGACCGCATTGAAGGCCGCGAACAGTCCCCCGGCCCCATCCGGTTGGAGTTGAGCCCGGAGCTCATCGTGCGGGACAGCACGGCGGCGCGACGCTGACGGGTTCTTAACTGTTTTGGGGATTCCACGTGTTGGATTCCGCTACTTGCAGAGCCGCGAGCGTCAGCGAGCGTTGTCGCTCCCCAAAACGGTTAAGCACCCGGCGCTGACCTCGACGCCGCGTCTATGATGGAAAGAGATGGGGATCAATCCGGAATTGAGCGGCGGAACTGGCAGACGGTGGATACCCACGTGGCTGGGCCCCGTCCTGGTTTACGCACTCTCCTTCGCCTGTCTGCTCTGGGTCTACCACGACTTTGACTGGAAGACGGAGTTGCCCAGGCTGTCTCGCATCCACTGGGCGTGGATCGCCGTCGCCGTGGCCAGCGACGTGCTCGTCTACTTCTCCCAGGCCTGGCGCTGGAACATCCTGCTGCGGCCCGTGGCCCGGCTGCGGCTCGGAAAGACCGTCCAGGCCATCTACGTCGGCCTGTTCGCCAACGAGGTGCTGCCGCTGCGTGGTGGCGAGCTGATCCGCTGCTATCTGCTGGCCATCTGGGATGACATCAAATTCCCTCTCGTCCTCAGCTCGGCGCTCATCGAGAGATTGATCGACGGCGTGTGGCTCATCGTCGGCTTCGCCATCGCATCTTACTTTGTCGATCTGCCCACTGACCTGGAGGCCGGCGTATGGGTTCTGGTCGCGCTGGTGGCCATCATTGGCGGCCTCGTGCTCTTCGCCGTATTCCACGAAGCCTTCGCCCACCACGTCACCACAAAGCACCGCTGGGCGGAGCCGCTGCGAATGGTGGTGGAAGGCCTGCACGCCATGGGGAAGGCGAAGTCATTCCCTGCCGCCGTTTGCGCCAGCACCGTCTATCTTCTGCTCCAGATCATTCCGATCCACGCCATGCTCGAAGGCTACGGAGTCGCCCTTCCCATGGGCTCGGCGGCCATCGTGTTGGTCGTGCTCCGCCTGGGCACCATCGTTCCGGGACCGCCCGGCAACGTGGGCGTCTTCCATCTCTTCTGCTTCCTGGCGCTCAACAAAGTTCTCGGCGTGGATGCGCAAACCGCCAAGCTGGTGTCGGGCATGATGTTCTTCGTCGTCACCGTGCCCTTGCTGGCAGCGGGCGCCGTGGCTCTGGCCATGACCGGCAGCGAAATCCGGGAGATCTACAAGCGGGCGCACGCCCACCGCGCCGCCTCGCCCGCCAAGCCGGTCACTTAAGCATCCGCTCGAAGAACTCGGTCTGCTGCTGCGTCATGTGCGCACGGGCCTTGCCGCTGACGCCGTGGCTCTTTTGCGGGTAGATCAGGGATTCGTAGGGCTTGCCGGCCAGTTGCAGAGCGTTCATCATCTGCAGCGCGTTGGCGAAAAGCACGTTGTCGTCTTCAATGTTGTGGAGAAGCAGCAGACGGCCCTTCAGATTGGCGGCGGCATGGACCGGTGAGCTGTCCTTGTAGCCCTGCTCATTCTGCTGCGGCGTACCGAGGTAGCGCTCCGTGTAGATGGTGTCGTAATTGCGCCAGTCTGTGACGGCGGCTCCGGCCACACCGTATTGGAAAACGTCCGGGGCGTGCAGCAAAGCGTACAGGGTCATGAACCCCCCGTAGCTCCAGCCCTGAATACCGACTCGCGTGGTGTCGGCAAAGCCGAGCGAGGCCAGGTACTTGATGCCCTCCACCTGGTCTTCGAGTTCGGCCTTGCCCAGCCGCCGGTACAGCGCGGATTCGAACTTCAGCCCGCGGCCGAATGAGCCGCGATTGTCCACCTGCCAGATGACGAAGCCCTTGTGCGCCATCACCTGATCCCAACTGATGCCGGAAAAGCTATCGCGAACGCTCTGGGCGTGCGGGCCGCCATAAACGGAAACGATCACCGGGTACTTCTTACCGGGGTCGAAGTTCTTGGGCTTGATCAGCCGCGCGTAGAGCGTGGTGCCACCGGCGTTCTTGAAGTTGTGAATCTCAGTCTTGAGAATGTCGAACTCCTCCAGCACCTTGCGGTCCGCTTCGCGCCAGACCTTGACCTCGGCGCCGGTGCCCTTGTGGAGCGTGGCGCGGGAGGGGTTGTCCAGATCAGACCACGTATCGATGTAGTGATCGCACGCCGGGCTCATCGACACCGTGTGAGAGCCCTTGGCTACCGTCACACGGCTCTTGCCCTTGCCGTCGAAACCGGCCACGTAGAGATGCCGCTCCAGCGGGCTGGCCTCCGTGCCGGTATACCAGATCCGTTCCGCCTTCGCGTCCACGCAGGCCATCCGGGAGACTTCCCATTCCCCGCGCGTGATACGTTTGCGAAGCTTGCCGTCCGCCGCGTGCAGGTACAGGTGACGGAAGCCATCCTGCTCGGAAGTGCGCAGAATTCGGCCATCCGGGAGGATTTGAAAGTCGTCGTTGACGTTGATCCACGAATCGCTCTTCTCCTCGATCAGCAACGTGGCGGCGCCGCTGGTGGCGTTGGCGGAGAGGATGCGCAGGTGGTCCTGCACGCGGTTGAGGCGATGGGCGACGACGTTGGCGGAGTCCGGGGTCCAGTGAATCCGCGCCAGCAGATGATCCCGGATTTCACCGAAGTCGAGCCATTTGGTCTCGCCACCGGTGGCGTTGACGACGCCCACCCGCACATCCGCGTTGGGCGTGCCGGCCTTGGGGTAGCGCTCCGGTTCGGCCACGGCGGTGATGGGCAGGTGATCCACGTGGGGATACATGATTTCGCCGCTGACGTCGAACTGCATGTAGGCGATCTTCTTCGAATCGGGCGACCACCAGTGGGCCGTGCCGAGATCCAGCTCTTCCGGATAAACCCAATCGAGCATGGCGTTCCAGCGGTAGGTGGAGCCGTCGGTGGTGAGCTGCGTGACCTTCTTGCTGGCGATGTCCTCGACGTAGAGCTCAAAGCCCCGGCGGAAGCTCACCTTGGTGGCATCAGGCGAGAGCTTGGGGTCGCGCTCGGCGATCTCAGTGGCGGTCAGTTGCTCGAGCTTGCCCGTCGCCTCGGACCACAGAAAGAGGTCGCCGGCCAGGATGACCAGGATGTGTTTGCCATCCGCAGACCATTGGACCCGCTGCTCGGTGACGCGCCGGTTTTCCCAGGCCATCACCTTTTCGGGTTGCGGCGCACGCGCCAGCTTGGCAGCCTCCGTGGTCGTAAACAGGTCTTTCTCCGCACCCGTGGCGATATCGTACAAAACCACCTTGTCGCCCCGGCGGAGGGCGAAGCGCTGGCCGCCGGGGGCCCAAATTGGCTGGCCGCCGAACTCGGCCATCATGCGCATCATGCCGGCGCCGAGGCTATCGAGGGTGACTGGTTTCTTCCCGGCCGGAGCAAGCGCGAGGGCGGTGGCGGTGAAGGTTAGGAATGCAGCGAGAATCCTCATGGGAAATAGCATGGCACAATCAGGATGTGGAGACCCGCAAGGAGAGAGTTCTGGCACTGGACGTGGGGCGGAAGCGCATCGGCCTGGCGTTGAGTGATGCAGCCGGTTGGGGAGCCCACGGGCTGGAGACCCTGCAACGCAAGACGCTGGGCGAGGATTTGAAGAGAATCGGCCAGATTGCCAGAGAGAGAAAGGCGAACTTGCTGCTGGTGGGGTTGCCTCTCCACATGGACGGGCGCGAGGGCGAAATGACGGCATTTGTCCGCCAGTTCGGCGCACGGCTGGCTAGTTCCACGGGCCTCCGGGTGGAGTTTCAGGATGAGCGGCTGTCCTCCGTCACCGCGGAGGAGCGGCTGAGCGAGGGCGGGATGAGCCTGGACAAGATGCTGGCGGAAAAGCGAAAGGGTGCGGTGGACCGTCTGGCGGCGGTGATCATCCTGGAAGACTATCTGCGGGGAAAGGCCGAGTGAAGAAGGTCATTCTGGCTGGCGCGATGTTGGTGGCCCTCATGGGCGCTGGGCACTACTACGTCCGAACGGAGGCATACCAGGGATTCGCGTCACCGGTCCTGGTGGAAATCCCCAGGGGCACGTCGAGCCTGCGGATCGGGGAGTTGCTGGCGCAGAAGGGTGTAGTGCGGCATGCGCTGCTGTTCCTGGCAGCGCGGGCACTGGCCGGGATGGGCATGCCGCTGGCAGGAGAGTACGAGTTCCGCAAGGCGGCCACGGCGGCGGAGGTGTACGCGCGGATCGCGCGCGGCGACGTGTATCTGGTGGAGCTGCGGGTGCCGGAAGGCAGCACCGTTTTCCACATCGCCAAGTTGGTGCAGGACGCGGGATTTGCCCCGGCGGCGGAGTTTGAACGCGCCGCGTTGCCGATGGAGGGCTACCTGTTCCCATCGACATACCGGTTTGCCCGAACCGCTACGGCAGTTACCGTGATGCGGGCCATGCGGGCGCAGTTTGACAAGGAGTGGGCGCGGCTGGGCGGCCCGGCGTCAGCGCAGAAGCGCGTGGTCATTCTGGCGTCCCTGGTCGAAACGGAGGCGAAGCTGGAAGAAGAGCGACCGCGGATCGCCGGCGTCTATGCGAACCGGCTGGAAAAGGGGATGAAGCTGGAGTGCGATCCGACGGTGGAGTATGCCGCCCGGCTCGACGGGCGGTGGCGAGGAACCATCTACAGGAGTGACCTGGCCAGCGAGAACCCCTACAATACCTACCGTCACGCCGGGTTGCCGCCGGGGCCCGTGGCGAATCCAGGCGTACGGTCCCTGCAGGCGGCGCTGCATCCGTTGGAATCAGACGAGCTGTTCTTTGTGGCAAAGGCTGACGGGTCCGGCGAACACACGTTCAGCCGGGATTATGCCGGGCATCAAGAGGCTGTTGTGGTATATCGCCATGGAGAGAAAGCGAGCCGGACAACGGACAAGGGCGCTGGCGTGGCTGGCGGCCGAAAACCCGGCGATCCTCGATGAGGCGGCGGCCGCGCGCATGATGGCGGCGCTGCCGGACCTCTCAGAGCGCCTGCTGCGAGAGGTCTGGCGCTCTTCCGGTTTGCCCATGACTCCGATGGTGGAAGGAGTGCGGCAGGACTCGCTGGCGGAGTCGGCGCGGTGTCTGGACGGGCTGACCCGGGCCTACGAAGCTGGCGACGCCCGGCGGCGCATGGCGGTGCGGCGCGTAGTGATCACGGCCCGGCGGCACGCTGAGTGGGTGGCGGCCAATCCGCGCGCCGGACTGGAGGCGCGGGCATTGAAGGCGGAGATGGCACTCTGGTTGCGGGTCTGGTTGCACAACCCAGGGGTCTTCGGGATATGGGCGGAACTGCGCATCCGGACGAATCAAAATATTCCAGGCGCGCGAGAGGTAGCCCGCTCATCTTAGAATGTAGATAGAGCGCACTATCTTGTGCGGCTTCAGGGAGGCGCGAACCGATGTTCGAACGATACACGGAAAAGGCCCGCAGAGTGATCTTCTTCGCGCGGTACGAGGCTAGCCAGTTTGGCAGCCCGTACATTGAGACTGAGCATCTGCTGCTCGGACTGAATCGCGAGGACAAGGCGCTGGCCAACCGGTTTCTCCGGTCCCAGGCCAATATCGAGTCGATTCGCAAACAGATCGAGGCGCAGACCACCGTACGCGAGAAGGTCTCCACCTCAGTGGACCTGCCGTTGAGCACGGAGTGCAAGCGTGTCCTGGCCTATGCCGCCGAAGAGGCCGAACGGCTGGGCCACAAGCACATCGGCACCGAACATCTACTGCTCGGCCTGTTGCGGGAAGAGAAGTGCTTCGCCGCTGAGATCCTGCACGAACGCGGGCTGCGGCTGGGGCAGGTGCGGGACGAGATCGCGCGGACGACGTCGGAAAAGACGGCGACGGCGCGGCCGAAAGAGAGTTCCCTGCTCGGCGAGTTCAGCCGGGATCTGACCCAATCGGCTTCCGATGGCGCGCTCGATCCGCTGATCGGCCGGGACTACGAACTGGAGCGCGTGATCCAGATCCTGTGCCGGCGAACGAAAAACAACCCGGTGCTGATCGGCGAGCCGGGCGTGGGCAAGACGGCGATTGTCGAGGGGCTGGCACAGAAAATCGCTGACGGCGACGTCCCCAGTTTTCTGGCCGACAAACGGATTATGGCGCTGGACCTCTCTCTCATCGTGGCCGGCACCAAGTATCGTGGCCAGTTTGAGGAACGGTTGAAAACCATCATGAAGGAGTTGATGGACAATCAGAACGCCATCATCTTCATCGACGAACTGCACACGCTGGTCGGCGCCGGCTCGGCCGAGGGCTCGCTGGACGCAGCCAATATTCTCAAGCCGGCCCTGTCGCGGGGCGAGATTCAGTGCATCGGGGCCACCACGCCGGCCGAGTTCCGCAAGTCCATTGAGAAGGACCGCTCACTGGAGCGCCGCTTCCAGGCCGTGAAGGTGCCGCCGCCAACCGAAGCCGATGCCTGCAAGATCCTGTTCGGCATCAAGGAACGCTACGAGAAGTTCCACGCCGTCTCCTACACGGACGACGCCATTGAGACCTCCGTGTTTGCCTCCAGCCGCTTTATCCCGGACCGCTATCTGCCGGACAAGGCCATCGATCTGATTGACGAGGCCGGCGCCCGCGTCAAGCTCCGGCAGACCACCTTGCCTTCCGATGTCAGCGAGGTCCAGAAGCGGATCAAGTTCATCGTGCACCGCATGGAAACAGCCATCGCCAGCCACGAATTCGAGAAGGCCCGTTTCTACAGCGACGAAGAGCGCAAGGAGCGCGAAAACCTCCGGCAGCTGCGTGAGAAGTACAACCTGGACGACACCTCCACGGGCATCGTCACCAAGGACGATATCGAGGACGTGGTGGCGCGCTGGACCGGCGTCCCCATGACGGCCATTCGCGAGGAAGAGATCGCCAAGCTGATCCGGATTGAAGAAGAGCTCCACAAACGTGTCATCAGCCAGGAGAAAGCCATCTCGGCGCTGGCACGGGCTATCCGGCGTTCGCGCGCGGGCTTGAAGTCGCCGAAGCGTCCGGCGGGCAGTTTCCTGTTCCTGGGCCCCACGGGCGTCGGCAAGACGGAGGTGGCGAGGGCGCTGGCCGAGTTCCTGTTCGGCAGTGAGAAGGCGCTCATCCGTTTTGACATGTCGGAGTTCATGGAGAAGCACTCCGTCTCCAAGCTCATCGGTTCGCCCCCCGGCTACGTCGGCTATGAGGAAGGCGGACAGCTCACTGAGCGTGTGAAGCGCAATCCGTATTCGGTCATCCTGCTGGATGAGATTGAGAAGGCGCATCCGGATGTGTACAACATCCTGTTGCAGGTTTTTGAAGACGGCCAGTTGACCGATGGATTGGGCAACACGGTGGACTTCAAGAACACCATCATCATCATGACCTCGAATCTGGGGGCGCGGTTCCTGGACAAGAAGGGGCAGCTCGGATTCGCGGCCCAGCAGGTCGCCGGCGTGCCTGGCAAGGTGGAGGAGATGGTGCACGCCGAGGTGAAGAAGGCGTTCAACCCGGAGTTCCTCAACCGCCTGGATGAAGTGATTCTGTTCACGTCGCTGGCCGAGGAAGACCTGCTCCAGATCATTGACTTGATGGTGGACCAGATCAACCTGAACCTGGTGGCGAAGCAGATCACGATCCGGCTGATGCCGGACGCCTCGAAGTACATCATGGAAAAGACCTGCATGGACCGCAGCTATGGCACCCGGCCCTTGCGGCGGGCTTTGCAGAAGTACATTGAGGATCCGCTCTCGGAGGCCCTCATCCAGGGCACGCTGGTACGGCCGGCCGACTACGAAGTGTATCTGAACGAGACGGGCATCTTCTGCCGGCAGGTCAATGCCGAAGCGGATGTGGCCACCGTCGGCGCGGGCTCTGCCGGCGGCGTGCGCGAGGGATTCTCGCTGTACCCGTTCTAACGCGCGGAGCTCGCCGGAGACAACGGCCGCAGCAACGCCGTGACGGATGCGCCCACGCCACCGTCGGCGCGGGCTCTGGCGGCGGCGTAGCCGAGGGATTCTCGCTGTACCCGTTCTAACGCCCGGAGCTCGCCGGAGACAACGGCTGCGCC
>JBBQLF010000080.1:0-11731 GCA_038327695.1 Bryobacterales bacterium | reverse complement strand
CGCCCAGGCGCACGAGCACGTCGCCACCCTCGACCTTCGCCCGCGGCACGATGTCCGACAGGCGCTCCACCAACGACACCACGCCGATGGTGGGCGTGGGGTTGACCGCGGTGTCGTCGGTCTGGTTGTAGAGGCTGACGTTGCCCGAGACGACGGGCGCGCCGAGCGCCAGGCACGCGTCCTTGATGCCCGCGATGCCCTCGACGATCTGGGCCATGATCTCGGGCTTCTGCGGGTTGCCGAAATTCAGGTTGTTGGTCGCGCCGATGGGCTCGGCGCCGACGCACGCCAGATTCCGGCAACACTCGGCCACCATCAGTTTGGTGCCTTCGCGCGGGTCCAGATAACAGTAGCGCCCGTTGCCGTCCAGCGACATCGCCACCGAGGAGCCCGTCTCTTTGACGCGCAGGATGGCGGCATCTCCGCCCGGCCCCTGCAACGTGTTCGTGCGGACCATGTAGTCGTACTGTTCCCAGATCCAGCGCTTGCTGCATAGATCCTGGGAGCCGGCCAGGGTGAACAGGTCTGCCAGGAGGTCCTTGGAAACCACGGCGGGCCCTTCCATGGGCACGGTGCGCGCCGGTTTGGTGAAGGGCCGGCTGTAAAGCGGCGCCTCATCGGCCAGCGGGCGGCTGGGGATCTCAGCGACAATCTCGCCGTGATCGCGCACCCGCATCAGGCCGTCGTCCTTCACAGATCCGACGATGCGCGCGTCCAGGCCCCACTTTTTGAAGACGTCCAGCACTTCCTGCTCGCGGCCTTGGAAGGCCACCAGCAGCATCCGCTCCTGAGACTCCGACAGCATGATCTCGTAGGGAGTCATGCCGGTTTCGCGTTGCGGCACCAGGGCCAGATCGATCTCAATGCCCGTGCCCGCCCGGCTGCCCATTTCGCAGGTGGAACACGTCAGGCCCGCCGCGCCCATGTCCTGAATGCCGCTAATCGCGCCGGTCTGCATGGCTTCCAGGCACGCCTCCAGCAGGAGCTTCTCCATGAAGGGATCGCCCACCTGGACGTTCGGGCGCTTTTGCTTGCTCTCTTCGGTGAACTCGTCCGAGGCCATCGTAGCGCCGTGAATGCCGTCGCGGCCGGTCTTGGCACCGACGTAGATCACCGGGTTACCCGTGCCTGTGGCCTGTCCGTAGAAGATCTGGTCTTTGCGGAACACGCCCAGGGCGAAAACGTTTACCAGCGGGTTGCCGTTGTAGCTGGGCTCAAAGGTTGTTTCGCCGCCTACCGTTGGCACGCCGAAGCAGTTGCCGTAGTGGGCGATGCCGCTCACCACGCCGTCGAGGATGTGGCGATTGCGCCGCCCAACGTCCGGATCGTCCAGCGGTCCAAAGCGCAAGGCATCCATGACCGCAATCGGCCGGGCGCCCATCGTGAAGATGTCGCGCAGGATGCCGCCCACGCCGGTGGCCGCGCCCTGGAACGGCTCAATGAAGCTGGGGTGATTATGGGACTCGATCTTGAACGCGATGCACCAGGCATTGCCTTCCGGGTCCTTGCCGATGTCCATGATGCCGGCGTTCTCGCCCGGCCCGCAGACCACCAGCTTTGACTTGGTGGGCAGCTTCTTCAAATGCACGCGCGAACTCTTGTACGAGCAGTGCTCGCTCCACATCACGCTGAAAATGCCCAGTTCCGTAATGTTCGGCGCGCGGCCGAGAATGGAAACAATTCGCTCGTACTCGTCCGGCGTGAGGGAATGGGCCGCGACGACTTCGGGAGTGATCTGACTCATTGGCTTATTTATTTGTGAAGGGCGAACGATTGAATGAGGGATTGGAACACGCCGAGCCCGTCGGTGGAGCCCATCAGGGGATCGGTGGCGCGCTCCGGATGGGGCATCATGCCCATCACGTTGCGCTGGGCGTTCAGCACGCCGGCGATGTCACGCAACGAGCCGTTCGGGTTGTCGATGTAGCGGAACGCCACGCGATCTTCGGCTTCGAGTTCATCCAGGGTGCGCTCGTCGGCGGTGTAGCAGCCTTCGCCGTGCGCAATGGGAATGACCAACTCCTGGCCGGGAGCAATCGCGTGGGTAAACGGGGAATTGGCTGTGCCGGCCACCAGGGTGACCGGCTTGCAGCGGAATTTCAGACCGCGGTTGCGAACCAACGCGCCCGGCAACAAACCGCTCTCTGTGAGAATCTGAAAACCGTTGCAGATGCCGAGCACCAGCCCGCCATCGGCCGCGAACTGCTTCACCGAGCCGAGGATGGGGGAAAACTTCGCAATCGCGCCGCAGCGCAGATAGTCACCGTAGGAAAAACCGCCTGGCAGGATGACGCAATCAGACCCCTTCAGGTCCGTATCGCTGTGCCAGAGGAACTCCGCCTGTTGGCCCAGGTTATGGCCCGCGGCGTACCAGGCGTCGTGATCGCAGTTGCTGCCGGGGAAGACGACGACGCCGAATTTCATGACCTATTCGACCGCGACTGCCACCGGGGCCGCGGCCACCGCCACCGCCTTCTTCTTCGTCGCCCGCTTCTTGTCGGCTGGCGGCTGGCGGTCAATTTTCTTGATCGAGGGCAGCGCGATCTCCAGGACGAATTTCCGTTCGCCTGTTTCGTCGAACTTAATCACGATATGCTGGTCTGTGCAGGAAATGACGCTGCCAGGGCCAAATTTCAAGTGCTCCACCTGAGCACCGGTCGCGAAGGCGGGTTTACTGGCCATAATGTTCTTGGGGGGATCCTCGACAATAGTAGGATAGCAAACCGCCCTCTCCCCTGTCATCCCAACCCTCTTTTCCCACTATGCAAACCGCCCCGATTCCTCATCCGTTGCGTGAACTGATTGAGCGGCAAGCCGCTGATTTTAAAGGCGCTCAGCTCGCGCAGGCGGCTGAGGCGCTCTCGGCGGCCTACCGCGCGGGACTGCCGCCCATTCTGACCTCCGCCGTGGCCCGCGCCGCCTATCTGGTGACGCGCGTCCCGGCCACTTACGCCGCTCTGACACGCGCTACTGCCGAACTGCCTTTCGAGCCCGAAACGTGGCTCGATCTCGGCGCCGGCCCCGGCACGACGGGTTGGGTGGCCCCGTGCGACGTGACGTTTGTGGAGAAGAACCAGCACTGGTTCGGCACCACGCCGGGCCGTTGGATCGAAGCCGACCTGCGCCGCCTGCCGCATCTGGAGCCCCACGAGGCGGTCTCCATTTCCTACGCTTTGAACGAGTTATCACCGGCCGAGCAAACCCGCCTGATCGCCGAGGCCTGGCAACTCGCCTCCCAAGCGCTGATCCTGGTGGAGCCTGGCACCATGGAGGGCTTCGCCCACATTCGCGCCGCCCGTGCCCAGCTTGTCGAGCTGGGCGCGCACCTGCATGCGCCGTGCCCGCATCAGGCCCAGTGCCCGGTGACTGAGCCCGACTGGTGCCACTTCGCCGTCCGGGTTGAGCGCACGCGTCTCCACCGCATCGCCAAAGGCGGCGATCTGAGCTACGAGGATGAGAAATACTCCTACCTCATCGCGCTGAAGACGCCAGCCAATCCCGCCGGGGCGCGGATTCTGCGCCACCCCAAGATCCAGCCTGGGCTGATCGAACTGACGCTATGCAGCCAGGATGGAGGGGTGGCAAATGCCCGTATCACGAAGAAAAATAAGGACCAATGGCGCGCCGCCCGCAAGGCCGATTGGGGCGATCCCTGGCGTTAAGCGGTGGAACACGGCGGTACCGCGCCGCGGTTCACCCCCGAGCAAGACCGAACTGGCCTGACGGCTGCCCCAGCACAAGCTGCTCGGCAGCATGAAGAGGATCAGGACTGGCTGCAGAACTGCACACTTGCCGGCCGCTGCTGGATGGTAGAATCAGCCTGGAGAGCTAGGAAAATGGCGAGTTCCCGGGAGACCCTTCGCGAGACAGTAGGATTGCTCAGCGAGTCTGACGCGGCCAAGGCTTTGGACTACATCCGGCGTCTCCGCGCAGAGCCTGTACTGATCGCAAGCGATCCGTCCATTCACTTGCCGGACGAGCCTTTCGCCCCACTCCCACCAGTGCAACCGGTGCGTGGTTCTGGTCCGCCAGCCTCTGAGATCCTCATCCGGGATCGGCGGTGACATTCCTCTATCTGGATGCGTCCGCCTGGGTGAAGCGGTATTACCAGGAGCGTGGCAGTCATCGTCTTGAGCAATTGCTTGCGAGCAATGAAGCACGAGCCTGTTCCGTTCTTGGCGTTGTGGAAGTGGTAGCCACTCTCGCGCGAAAAGCCAAAGCCCGTGAGATTACGCGAAAGGACTTTGAGGCAAAGGCCGCCGAGATCGACAGGGACTGGCGCACGTTCATCCAGATAGAATTGACGCTCGAAGCCGTCAAGGACGCTCGGGAGGCAGCCGCCGAGTTCACTTTGCGTGGAGCCGACGCCGTCCATCTCGCCGCGGTCCGATTGCTGCATCAACGGCTTACGAGCACGGGTCACCGGGTAATCCTCGTAGCTTCCGACAGAGAATTGAAAGAGGCCGCCCTTACCCTGGCAATCCCCGTGATCGATCCCGATGTAGACCCGGCCGTCACGTAGGGCATCCGCGGTGTGAGATTACCCCGCAGCCCCTTGTGGCCAACCGGTAGACGCTAACCGGTAGGCAATTTAGCCAAATGTCCGGCGGCACGAGCACAGCTCCTGGCTGGGATTGAGTCAACACCGCGCGAGCCGCCAGTCACGATCCGTCGCGGGGAGAGGCGGATGAGAGCCTTCTGGGCGCCTGGCTCGCGTTTAGGGCGAAGGTTCGCAGCGAAGCGGATCGCCTG
This sequence comes from Bryobacterales bacterium, assembly GCA_038327695.1. Taxonomy (GTDB): domain Bacteria; phylum Acidobacteriota; class Terriglobia; order Bryobacterales; family Bryobacteraceae; genus Paludibaculum. The sequence goes on along the minus strand of JBBQLF010000080.1, from coordinate 6,979 downwards.
ATGGAGCACCTCGCAACGGCATTGGCCGCGATGAGAGGTCCTGCCGCAGCGCCTGACGCGACTTTCCGGGAAAGACAACCACTCATTCAAATAGGCACGCTTCAAGTCGCGTTAGGCTGGATCGAAGCCGGTCAGGAGTGTGATGACACGATTTAGACCACGCCTGCTGGACACCTCCCGCTGGTTGCTCGTCATGCTGTGCGGAGCGAGTTTGGCGTATGCCCAAAGCGCTCAAGAAATCGCCAAGAAATCCTTCGGGTCTACCGTAATCTTGGTCATCGAAGACGCTCATGGCCGGCCCCTCTCTCTTGGAAGCGGCTTTTTCGCTCGCGATGGCGAGATTGCCAGCAATCTTCAAGATGCTGCTTCGCGCCGCTCTGGATCGCTAGGAGAAGTCCCGGCGCCGTGCCTGACCCGACTTTTATTGCACGGCCTGCCTCCTTCCAGCGTCTACCTTTAATGTGAGGGTCCTTGCGCTCATTGCCTTGCTGTGTCTGGCCGCGCCGGCGCGCGACTTGAACGAGGTTCTGCGCTCGGTGGAGCAACGCTACAATCGCGCCGCCACCTTGGAAGTCCATTTCGAGCAGCGGTATGTGGCACAGGGTGCGGGGCGGCGGACTACCGAAAGCGGCGAACTGGCGCTGCGCAAACCAGGCCGGATGCGCTGGTCTTACGCGGCGCCGGCCGGCAAAGTCTTCGTCAGCGACGGTAAAATCCTTTGGTTCTACTCTCCGGAGGAGAACCGGGCGGAGCGCAGCCGAATGAAGGAAACAGAGGACTTCCGGGCGCCTCTGGCCTTTCTGCTCGGTAAACTGGATTTCCGGCGGGACTTTGGCAACTTCGAACTGAACGACACCGGCGCGGAGGCCACCATCGTGGCGCTGCCGAAATCGGACAAGCTGCCCTATACGCGGGTGGAATTCACGGTGACGCCACAAAACGTCATCCGGCGGCTGCTGGTGCACGGCACCGACGCCACCGTGATGGAGTTCCTGTTTTCCAATGAACGGCTCAACGCGCCGGTCAACGACGCCATCTTCCGCTACACGCCGCCGAAGGGCGCTGAGATCACGGAGGCGGAAAAGTAAGTCATGCCGGAGTTTGCCCTCAAGTACGCCGACGCCCGAGGCGATATCAAGCAGCAGGTGCTGGAGGCGGCCAGCGAGCAGGAACTGCGCGACAAGCTCACCAACCAAGGCTATCTGATCTACTCCATCCGGCAACGGGGCACGCTGGGGAATCTCTCGGCCGGGTTCGGCGGTAAGAAGAAGCTGGACGTGGAGAAGTTCCTGATCTTCAACCAGCAGTTCGTGACACTGTTCCGCGCCGGACTGCCAATTCTGAAGTGCCTGGATTTGCTCGGCGAGCGGCTGACCGATTCCAAGCTCAGCCCGTTTGTGCGCGAGATCCGCGACGATGTGCGGCAGGGCTCGCTGCTATCGGATGCATTCAAGCGGCAGGGCCTGTTTCCGGCCATCTACACCACGTCGATCATGGCCGGCGAACGCTCCGGCGCACTGGGCGAAGTGCTGGAGCGCTACGTCAACTACCAGAAACTGGCTCTGGCAGTGCGCAAGAAGATCATCCTCTCGCTGATGTATCCGAGCGTGCTGATCTGCCTGGTGATCCTGCTGGTGGTCTTCCTGGTTACGTTTGTGGTGCCGCGCTTTGCGTCGCTCTACACCACCGCGGCCACCGAACTGCCCGCACCGACGCGCATCCTGATGGCTATCGGCGCGGCGGCGGAGCAGTACATCGTCTTCGGCGCCATCGGGTTCTTCGCGGCGATCATCGGCCTGCGCTATTTCCTGCGGACGGAGCAGGGGCAGTCCTGGTCGGATCAGGTGAAGATGAAGACGCCCATCGTCAGCGAGATCTGGACCAAGTACCAGGTGGCGCAACTGGCGCGGCTGCTTTCCACGCTGCTGACCGGCGGCATTCCGCTGGTGCAGGGCATGGAGACGGCGGCGCAGTCTGTGGGTAGCCCATTGTTGCGGCGCGCCCTGGCGCGGGCACAGCAGATGGTGAAGGAAGGCAATCCGCTCTCCGGCGCGCTGGCGAGCACGCGCATTGTGCCGCCGCTGGCAATCGACATGATTGAAGTGGGCGAGAGCACGGGCGCGTTGCCCTCCATGCTCAACTCGGTGGCTGAGTTTTACGAAGACGACGTGAATACCCGGATGCAGGCGTCGCTGGCGCTGATTGAGCCCGCGATCATGATCTTCATGGGCATCTTCGTGGCCTTCGTGCTGATTTCCTTGTACCTTCCGATCTTCTCGCTGGCGGAGAGCTTTAACTAGATGGCTACCGACGTTCTCAAGACCGTGAATCCGGAGCGCGAAGCCGAGCAGGCCAAGCAACTGGCCCTGCGCTACCGCTGTGAGTTTGTGGACTTGAAGGCGACCAAGATCGACAACGAGTTGTTCAAGTCGATTCCCGTGGACCTGATGTTCCGCTACAACTTCGTGCCCCTGGAATCCCGCACCAGCACGCTGGAGATTGCGCTGGCCGATCCGCGGCACCTGAACCTGATCGACGAGCTTTCCATCCTGCTGAAGCGCAAGCTGAAGGTGAAGGTAGCCACACTGACGCAGATCGCCGATCTGCTGAAGAAGACGGAGCAATCGCAGCGCGTCCTGGACGAGATCACCGAAGGCTTCGCGCTGGACGTGGTGGGTGACGACGAGAACTCAGACGAAACGCTCTCCATCGAGAAGCTGACGGCGCAGGACTCCGAGATCGCGCCGGTGATCAAGCTGGTGGACACAACCATTTTCAACGCATTGGAGCGGCGGGCGTCGGACATTCACATCGAGACGCGCGACACGGAAGTGGTGATCAAGTACCGCATCGACGGCGTGCTGCACTACGCCATGCCGCCCATCGCGAAGGACTGGCATTCCACCATCATCAGCCGCATCAAGGTGATGAGCGAGCTCGATATCGCCGAGCGGCGCATCCCGCAGGACGGCCGCTTCCGTGTGCGCTACAAGGGACGGCTGATCGACTTCCGCGTTTCCATCATGCCGACGATTCACGGCGAGGATGCCGTGCTACGCGTGCTGGACAAAGAGTCGATGAGCGAGAAGTTCTCCACGCTGTCGCTCGACGTGGTAGGTTTTTCCGATGTCGACATCTCCCGCTTCCGGCGCTATATCAAGGAGCCTTACGGCATGGTGCTGGTCACCGGGCCAACGGGTTCCGGCAAGACTACCACTCTGTATGCGGCGTTGAGCGAGATCAAGAACGACGAGGACAAGATCATTACGATCGAAGATCCTGTGGAGTATCAGCTCAAGGGCATTACGCAGATTCCGGTGAACGACAAGAAGGGCCTGACGTTTGCCCGCGGGCTCCGCTCGATCCTGCGGCACGATCCGGACAAAGTAATGGTGGGCGAGATCCGCGACCAGGAGACGGCGCAGATCGCCATCAACGCGGCTCTCACCGGACACCTGGTGTTCACCACCGTGCACGCCAACAATGTCCTGGACGTGCTGGGCCGTTTCCTGAATATGGGCGTGGAAGCGTACAACTTCGTCTCAGCCCTGAACTGCATTCTGGCGCAGAGGCTCGTCCGCGTCATCTGCGAGCACTGCAAGAAGCGCGTGCAATACGACGACGACTTTCTGCGCGAGAGCGGGCTGAATCCGAACGAGTGGCGCGACGTGCCGGTCTGGGAAGGCGAGGGCTGCTTTGAGTGCGGGGGGACGGGTTTCCGGGGCCGCAGCGCGATTCACGAACTGCTGGATCTGAGTGAGAGGATTCGCGAGCTGATTCTGGAGAAACGGCCGGCGCAGGAGATCAAGCGGCAGGCGAAGGAGGAAGGCATGGTATTCCTGCGCGAATCGGCGCTGGAAAAGGTGCGCCTGGGCGTGACGACGATGCGCGAGATCAACAAAGTGACGTTCATCGAATAGCAGGAACCGCGATGAGTCTACTTAGAAAAGTCCGCAATTTGGTGATGGACCCGCCGCCGGAATTCGTCTTCGAGGTCAGTGAGGCGGGCATTGCGTGGGCACGCACTGCCGAGCCCGCAACGTTGCACTGGGCGCCGCTGCCGGAGGGCTGCATTTCGGTCTCGCCGTTGGAAGACAACGTGAAAGAGCCGCGGGTGTTCGAGGCCGCTGTGCGGGCCCTGGTGCCCGAAGGCAGCGGAGGCAAGCGGCCGGCGGCTCTGCTGCTGCCGGACTTCTGCGCGCGAGTGACGGTGCTGGACTTCGACACATTCCCGGCCGACGCGGTGGAGCAACTCCAACTGGTGCGCTTCCGGGTGAAGCGCGTGGTGCCATTCGATATCGACAACGCCGTGGTGGCCTGCTACCCGCAGCAGCGGGCCGGCGGAGGAAAGAAGAAGACAGACGTAGTGGTGGCTGTGATCAACCGCGAGGTAATCTCTCATTTTGAGGCGCCGTTCCGGGCCGCCGGTTTCCAATGCGGCGTCGTGACACTCTCGGCCTTGCCGGCGCTGTCGCTGCGGTGCGGGGAAGGCCATGAGGAGGCGTCCCCTTCGGTGGTGGCCAAGATGAGCGGCAGCGTGATGTCTCTCAGTCTGTTGGAGGGCACGGCGTTGCGGATGTTGCGCTGCATCCAGTTGCACGAGACCAGCGAGCAGGAGGCGGCGGACGTGCTGGCGACAACCTTCGCCTACGCCGAGGACGAGCTCGGCGCGAGACCGCAGGTGTTGCGGCTGTGCGGCATTCCACCCGAGGCTGGCGACTTGCGCCGGCGCTGGAGTGAGGAGTTCGGCCTGGCGGTTACAGGTATGCAATCGCGGTTCGGCACGCCCGGCGCTTTCAACGCGGGGTTGCTCGGGTATTTGGAAACGGTGGAGGCGGGCTGAGCCATGAGCGTGAGGATTCCCATCAATCTGGCCAGCGAGCCGTTTCGCAAAGACCGCCCGCTGCTGGTGGCCTCGGCGCTGACGGCTGTGCTGCTCACCGGCGTGTTGCTCATGCTGATCACCATCATCGTGAAGCAGCGCGACGCGGCGAGGGAAAGCCGCGATCTTTCGGCTGGAATCGAGGCGCAACTCAAACAGGTGAATGCCGGACACGCGCGGCTGGAGGCACAGTTGCGCCAGCCGCTGAACGCGGCGGTGATGGATCGCAGCGTGTTTCTGAACGCGTTGATCCTGCGCAAGGGCATCAGTTGGACCCGGCTGTTCGGAGATCTGGAGAAGGTATTTCCCGGCTCGGTACGGCTGGTGACGGTTCGGCCGTACGTGACGAGCGAGAATCTAATCCAGCTGGATATGGTGGTGGGTTCGCAGACGCCGGATCCGGTGATTGACCTTTTGAAGCGGCTGGAGCGCTCCGCGACCTTCGGCGCGGTGGCGCTGCTGAGTTCGCAGCCACCGACGCAGAATGAACCGCTATACCGCTACAGAGTGAGCGTGAGCTATGCGCAGAAGCTTTAACTTCGAGTGGGAATCGCACACGCGGAACCCGCAATCGCTGGTGCGGGCGGGGTTAGGTGTGTTGCTGGTGGCCAACCTGATTGCGGCGTGGTTTGTTTTCCGGACGCCGGGCGGCACATTGGAGCAGTTGGAGCTCGACATGATCTCGCAACGCACCCAGTTGGTGGGGCGGCAGAGGGCTCTGGATCGTCTGAAGAAAGTGGTGGAGAAGGCGGCCGACGGCAGGGCCGAAGGGGACCAGTTCATGGCGGCGTACTTTCTGCCGCGGCGAACGGCCTACTCGATGCTGGAAGTGGATCTGGCGGCGGCAGCGAAGGAGGCCGGGATCCGGAGCAAAGAGCGGACCTACAGCTACGAGCCGGTAGAGGGCTCAGAGACGTTGGGGATGTTGAATATCAACGCCAATTTCGAGGGAACCTACGCGGATCTGATCGAGTTGGTCAACGCGATCGACAGATCCAAGCGGCTGATGATTCTGGAGCAGTTGCAGGCGCAGCCGCAGCAGGGCACCGATGCGTTGGCCATCAGCCTGAAGCTCAACGCGTTCTTCCGGATGGACGGGCCGGAGGCGCCAGCCGAGGCCGAGCCTGTGCGAATCGCCTCGACGGAGCCGGCGCCGGTACAGCCGCCCGCGCCGCCTCCAGCCGCCGGCGCGCCGCCGCCACCCACCGACAGCAAGCCTCTGGTACGGCCGCCGGTACAGGCGCCGCAAGTGAGTGAACCGCGCTCGGGCCCGGCTGGCGCACCGCCGCGCCGGCCGACGTTCCGCAGGCCGGCGCCGCGCGGGGAGGAAGAGCAATGAAGCCCCCGAAGCTGGAATTGAAGCTGAAGCAGGAGCCCAAGTGGAAGGCGGGACTCCTGGTGGGCCTATTGCTGTTGGCGGCCTATCTGTTCTACACCAATGTACTGAGCACGGGTGCGCCGGCCGAAACGGCGAGGCCGGTGGCGAAGGCCCAGGCACCTGCCCAGACTGCCAAGGCAGCGCCGGAGAGCGAGGCGCCGCGGACCCGGCGGGACCTGGGTCCGTCCAAGGCCGGTCCGCGCGAGTTCCGCCCGACGCTCAAGCCGAAGAGGGGCGAGGAGGGCACTCTGAGGGAGATCGATCCGACGCTTCGCACTGACCTGCTGGCGAAGTTGACGGCGGTGCGGATCGAGCGGGCGGACCGCAGCCTGTTCGACTACGGCGCGGGCTCGGATCCGAACAAGCCCAAGCTGCCGGAGCCGAAGATCGTGGTGAAAGCCAAACCGGTGCCGAAGCTGATCGGGCCGGAGTTGCCGCCGCCTCCACCCCCACCTGTGGTGAAACCTCCACCGCCTCCGATCCCTCTAAAGTTCTATGGACTGGCGATGCCCTTGAAAGGGGGCGTGCGCCGGGTCTTCTGCATGCAAGGTGAGGAAGTATTGACGCCGGGCGAAGGGGACGTGGTGCAGCGGCGGTACAAGATCATCCGCATCTCCCCGGCGGGCGTGGTGGTGGAGGATCTGGAGTACAAGCATCAGCAGACCCTTCCGATTGAAGAGGTAACCACGACAGTTGGATGAGGAAGACGCGACGCAAAG
>JBBQLF010000079.1:0-11767 GCA_038327695.1 Bryobacterales bacterium | reverse complement strand
TCCTCCGGGATGAAGCGCGAAAGGGCATTGAGCGTGGTGGTCTTGCCTGAGCCCGTCCCGCCCGAGATGAGAATGCTCACCTTGGCCTGCGCGCAACAGGCCAGGAATCGCAGCATGCCCGGTGACATGGTTTTCCACTGGAGCATCTCGTCGCTGGTGACGACGTGCCGGCCAAAGCGGCGGATGGAGAGAGCCGGCCCATCGAGGGAGAGGGGCGGAATGATGGCGTTCACGCGCGAGCCGTCCAGGAGGCGCGCGTCCACAATGGGCTGAGCCTCATCCACGCGCCGCCCCACCTGGGCCACGATCTTCTCGATGATGTGCAGCAGGTGGGCGTTGTCGCGGAAGCGGATGGAGGTCAACTGCAGTTTGCCGTTGCGCTCAATGTAGACCTTGTCGAACCTGTTCACCAGGATGTCGCTGATGGTGGAGTCCTTCAGCAGAGTCTCCAGCGGGCCCAGGCCGAGAACCTCATCGAGAACCTCCTCGACGAGCCGGCCCTGCTCGGCGGTGGTCATGGGGACGCGTTCGTCTTCCAGCAACCGCTCGACCACGCGGCCGATCTCGGCGCGGACACGGTCTTTGGGAATGGAGCTGACGCGCTCCATGTTCAGCACACCGAGTAGCTTGCGGTGGATCTCGCTCTTCAGCTCAAAGGTGCGGTCCAGCGGACGCGCCGCTGCGCCCGGAGCGGGCGGCGGTCTTGGTGGCAGCGGCTTCTGATAATTCCCCATTTGTGTTTCGGACGGTTACAGAGTGGCCCACTCGGCGGCGTCGAATCCGAAGAGAATCTCGCTGCCGCGTACGATCAATGGCCGCTTGATCAGGTTCGGATGGGCCGCCATCAAACGGATGGCCCCGGCGCGCGACGGCGGGTTGTTCTTCATGTCTCTCTCGCGATAGAGCTCGTTGCGCGCGTTGAGGAACCGCAGGTGGTCCCGCGCGCCGATCAGGAGATCCAGTTGCTCTTCAGTCAAACCCTTGTTCAGATTGATGGTCTCGGCATCGACAGCTTTTTCGGTCAGGAAACTCCTGGCCTTCTGGCAAGTGGTTCAATTGGGCTTCGTATAGAACTGCACACTCATCGGCGGCAACCTCCTTCTTTAGTATCGTGGCACTTTCGGGTCCACCTGCGCCGTCCACAAATCGATGCCGCCGGCCATCGAGACACATCGGGCGACGCCTTGCTGCCGCAACCAGTTGACCACGTTCAGGCTCCTCACGCCATGATGGCAAAACACAATCAGCAGTTTTTCCTCCGCCAATCCGTCCAGATACTGCAACCGCTGTGGCACGGAGCCCATCGGAATCAGTTCCGCCTTGTCGATGGAGGCGATCTGGTGCTCGTGCGGTTCGCGCACGTCGATCAGGACGGCCGCACCCGAATCCCATTCCGCCTTGGCTTGGGGAGGCGTGATCTCAAACGGTACTGGGTCCATAGTACGATTCTCCAGGATGGGGGGTTCTCAAACTTCGCATTTTAGCGTAGAATCGAGCAATGCACGGGACACCGGCCACACTGCGCCCCGCTCTATTCGCCTGCGACTAGCAGGCTCCCTCCAATTGCACGCCCGCAGATTCAACGTCCATTCCGGAGGCTTCCATGGAAACCAGTCATCGGCTAGATTTGCCTGCATTGGTGACATCGCTGCCGGGCCCCAAGGCCAAGGCGATGGTCGAGCGAGACAGCGCCGTGCTGTCGCCATCGTACACGCGCGACTACCCGCTGGTGATCGCGCGTGGCGAAGGCGCGATGGTGGAGGATGTGGACGGCAACCGGTTCCTGGACCTGAACGCCGGCATAGCGGTCGTGGCGACGGGCCACTCGCATCCGCGCGTCGTGGCGGCCATCCAGGCGCAGGCAGCGCGGTTCCTGCACATGTCCGGCACGGACTTCTACTACGAGGGCATGGTGGATCTGGCCGAGAAACTGGCAGACCTCGCTCCGGGCGCGGACGCCAAGCGGGTCTACTTCGGCAACTCCGGCGCCGAGGCGATTGAGGCAGCGCTCAAGATGGCGCGCTACCACTCCCACCGCGATAAGTTCATCGCTTTCCTGGGTGGCTTCCATGGCCGCACCATGGGCGCGTTGTCGCTGACCGGGTCCAAGGCGGTGCAGAAGGCCGGCTTTGCCCCGCTGTTAGGCGGCGTGACTCACATTCCCTACGCGCACTGCTACCGTTGCGCCTACAACCAGCAGCCGGATACTTGCCATGTGGAGTGTGTCCAGATTCTGGAACAGCAACTGTTCAAGACCATTTTGCCGGCCAGCGAGGTGGCCGCGGTATTCGTCGAGCCGGTACAGGGCGAAGGCGGCTACGTGGTGCCCCCCGCTAAGTTCTTCGACGAACTGCGCGGTGTCTGTGACCGCCACGGCATCCTGCTGGTGGCGGACGAGGTCCAGTGCGGCATGGGCCGCACCGGGCGCATGTTCGCCAGCGAACATTTCGGGCTGGAGCCGGACATCATCGCGCTGGCCAAGGGCATCGCCAGCGGCATGCCCCTGAGCGCGACAGTCGCCCGGGCCCAGTACATGAACTGGCCCCCCGGCGCCCACGCCTCCACGTTCGGCGGCAATCCGGTGAGCATCGCGGCCTCGCTGGCCACCATCAGCCTGCTCGAAGAGGGACTGGCCGCCCACGCCGCCGCCCTGGGCACCCACATGAAGGCGCGGATGACGGAATGGATCGCCAAGTACCCCAACATCGGCGATGTTCGCGGCCTCGGCCTGATGCTGGCCTTTGAGCTGGTCCAGAATCAGGAAACCAAGGAGCGGGCCCCCGCTCTGCGCGACCGGATCGTCCGGCTTGCCTTCGAACGGGGCTTGCTGGTCCTGGGCGCGGGCCAGAACTCGGTACGCCTGTCGCCGGCGCTGGTTCTGAGCCGGGATCAGGCCGATTTCGCGCTGGACACATTGGAGCAGTGCATCCAGGAGGCCGCCGGCGCGTAGCTTGCCGGCAGTCGCATCAGTGGCTGGCGGCGGCCGAGCCCAGGTAGTTGCCGTAACCGACAATCACGGTGGACAGGACCAGAATGGCGATGCTGGCAGTGACCAGACCGCGAGTGTAGCGGCTGGAACCGCGCCATTCGTGGAGGGCAATGCCCCACAGCGTGCTGAAGATGATGATGCTGGCCATGTGCAGCGTCCAACTGGAGAACTTGTAGGCGCCCATCTGGGTCTCGCCCATGCTGTAGAAGAAGAACTGGAGGTACCAGGTGATGCCGGCCATGGCGCAGAAGATGTAGTTGGCCAGCATCGGTACCCGCTGCGGCTTCTGCACGGGGTTGGTGGCCGCTGGACGGGTCATCGGCGACAGGTACTGGTAGCCCGTCTTGTTGCGGATGTTCAGGATCACGCACCAGGTGAAATTCGTAGTGAATCCGCCGAGCAGGACGACAATCAACACGGGCAGCCCCTGCCAAATGACGCCGGTGCCGTGGCGCAGGGTGATCTCTTTGATGGGATCGCCGGCGGCCAGTCCGTAGGAAAAACAGGCGCTCAGAATGCCGGACACGGTGGCCACCATCAGGCCCTTCTTCAGATTGAATTCCTTGATGACGGACTGCTTTAGTTCCTCCGGCATCTCGCGCTCCTTGGACATGCCCGCCATGCCGGCAAAGGCGATGCCGGTCAGGCAAACTACGATACCGAGGAGGATGACCTGGCCGGACGAGGTAGCGAGCACTTTGGAGACGAAGGTCCCATCAAAGATGGGCGGCATCAACGTTCCGAAGGCGGCGCAGTAGCCCAGCGCGACGGCCATGCCCAGCGACATGCCGAGGTAGCGCATCGTCAGACCAAAGGTCGCATTGCCTACGCCCCACAAGAGCCCGAAGAAATAGGCCCAAAACCAGGTGCTGGCTGAGGCTTCACTCAGAACCTGCATCACGTCGTTGGTCAACAGGAAGGCCATCAGCCAGGGTGCGATGATCCAGCTGAAGAAGCCGCCGGTGAGCCAGTAGGTTTCCCACGCCCACGACTTCACGCCGCGATAGGGGACATAGAAACTGCCCGAAGCGAGGCCGCCGAGCCAGTGGAAGAGAACGCCGAGAACGGGATTGGAAGTCATGTGGGGTGTAAGCAGGCATTGTATCGGAAGAGTCGCCGTTGGCGCGCAGTTCCTGCATTCTCCCGGCTATGGCGCCCCAAGGCGAGCGCGGCCACATTCGATTCAGAGGTCCCGGGCACGGCGGTGCTCGCCCGGTTGGACCGATCGGCACCGGCAGTTCAGCCGTGGGCGGTTAGCGGTGTCCGAAGTACATCAGCCAGCCAAGGCCGAAGACAGTCAGGGCGAACCATCCGAAAGAGGTGAGGCCGTACTTCAGGCGCTCGGCATCCGTCTTCTTGGTGACGACGCCCAGGACGGCGCTGGTGAACAGGGCAAAAATCAGGGTGGCTTCGAAATGCGAGAGGTTGATCTTAGGCATGGGGCGCTAGTCCTTCCGCCCGGCGGCGATGTCGAACGCATCCACGATGGCGAGGATATTGAACAATCCGGCCGCGACCAGGAACTTGGTGCCGTAATCCACCGTGTGGCCGGCGATATCGGGCTGGCTGTAGCCGAACATCCTGGCGATGATGTAGAGCACGCCGTTGGCAACGTTGGCAATGAAGCCGCCGACATAGATGATGGTGGTGAGCAGGTCTCCCGAGGCCGGCTCGAACATGTAGCCGCGCATGGTGAGGCCCAGCAGGAACATGATCACTGTGCAGCCGGCGAGGATCGCGCCCCGGTAGTGCCTCTTCAGCAGGAAATGCCCGCCGCCGGGCACCAGCCACGCCAACGCCACGACAGGCAGCCACTTGGTGATGGGCGGCAGGGGCGGATAGGGACTCATTACTTTTTCGCTCATCGTTTCAGGTACTCTCTCAGGCTAACATGGCGGCATTACCGCGCCGGCTGCGAGGCCAGCCAGATCATGGATTCCAGAATGCGCGCCCGCTGCGTATCGTTGACGATGAGATAGCGGTGACGGCCCCCGGCGGCCGGTTCGTGTTTGGTGAATCCCTTGGCATCGACGACGACATTGCCCGGAGCGGAGAGGTCAAAGTAGCCACTTTCCAGCCGCAGGGCGTACAGCACAGCCGTTAGATCCCAAGTCTCCCGGTCATACGGGAATTTCATATAGGCCTTGTATCCGTCCACTACCGGATGGGCCGGCGCCCATGAGAAATCGCGCACAATCGAGGCGGCCGGATACTTGATGGTGCGCCCGACCTCAAAGCCGCTCCAGACCGCGGGCGTGGGCCACTCCGACGCCAGCTTCCGGCAGGCGGCTATGTCCTCTTTGACGTTGTACTCCGGGCCTTTGTTCGTAAAATCTCCGGCCATCAGTGAGAGCAGTTTCACCTTTTTCGCGATGAGATCCCTGCCGCCGGGCTCGGCGAGAAGGCGGGCGAGGTTGGTGGAGAAACCGACCTGGATGACAATCACGCTGCCGTCCGGCTCCTTGGCGAGTACGTCTTTGAGCAGGGCCACGGCGTCGTGGGTTTGATCGCTCCATTTGTGACGGCCGCCATCGATGGCCTTGCGGTTGTAGTTGCCCTCGTCCTTGGTAACGCCGTTCTTGACCACGCCGATGGGAATGGCGCCGCGTCCGTAGAAGATGTTGACCGCGCTGACGTAGCGGGCGGCCCATGGGTTGTCCTTTGTGATGGTGACGGCCGCCAGGCGGATCTCGCCGCGGGATTGGAGGCCGTGCAGCATGGCGAGGGCCAGGGCATCGTCGATATCATTGCCCATGTCGGTGTCGAAGATGACAGGAACGGGCGGCGCCGCGGCGGCAGCCAGCATTCCACTCAAGAACAATACAGCGAGTCTGTGTTTCATTCGGCGTACTCCACTTTGATCAGACATAATCCACGGGCCGGCATGGCTGGGCCCGCCTTACCGGCGAAGTCAGGTTGGAGCCGCGCCAGGATGGCGGCGGGATCCAGATTGCCTTTGCCAGCCTCCACCAGGGTACCGGTTAGGCAGCGGACCATGTGCTTGAGGAATCCGCTGCCGCAGACATCGTACACGAGTTCATCGGATTCGCGCCGGAGGCGCGAGGAGAAGATGCGGCGCACTTTGGAGCGACCCAGGTGGTCCTTTTCGTCGGATGCGGCGAAGGCGGAAAAATCGTGCTCGCCTTCCAACACCTCGGCACAGGCCGACATCCGGGATTCGTCCAACGGGTAAGGGTAATGGCAGACGTAGAGGCGGCGCAGTGGCGGGCAGACGGGTCCTCGCCAGAGGCGGTACTGATAGGTCTTGCGGCGGGCGTCGAAACGGGGATGAAACAAGGGGGCGGCTTCGCACGCGTCGCAGATGCGGATGGCGGGCGGCAGTAGATGATTCATAGCCCGGACCAGGTTTTCACAGGGGATGGGGTTGGCGATGGACATCGCGGCCACCTGCCCCAGGGCGTGGACGCCGGCATCGGTCCGCCCGCTGCCCTGGACGTCGACGGGTGCGCCTTCGATGGCCGACGCCACGCGGATCAGCCAGGCCTGCACGGTTTCGCGATCCGGCTGGATCTGCCAGCCGTGGAACTCCGTGCCGTCATAGGCCACGGTCAGGCGGATGCGCCTCATACGGGCCGGGAACCCGGCTTAATGACCGGCATCCCCTGGGCGCACAACGGACATTGCGATGGCTCGAAGGCCGTGACGGTGAGCGTGGCGAGAGCGGCGCGGGGCACGCCGAGTTCGGCGCGGCCGCCGCTGCGATCAATGACCGAGCCGGCCGCGACGACGCGGGCGCCGAGGGCGCGAAGGAGGTCGATGACCTCGATCGAGCTGCCGCCGGTGGTGATGACGTCTTCAATCACGACGGCCGTTTCGCCGGGCGTGATGGCAAAGCCGCGCCGGAGGGTCATCTTCCGGTCCGCATCGCGTTCGGTGAAAATGTGGCGGACGCCGAAGGCGCGGGCCACCTCATGGCCGATGATGAGGCCGCCCATGGCCGGGCTGACGACAACGTCCGGGGTGGCGTTCAGGGCGGCGGCCAGCGCGCGGCCCATGGATTCGGCGTGTTGGGGATACTGGAGGACCTTGGCGCATTGCAGATACTCCGGCGAGTGGAGGCCGCTGGTCAGGCGGAAATGGCCGCTGAGGAAGGCGCCGGTCTGGCGGAAGAGGTCGAGTACGGACTCTGAGGTGAAGGTCACTTTGCGATTAGTCTAACAAGCCGGCGCAGGCCCTGCGATATCCTGGAGGCGGTTTGTGAGTAACGCCGGCCGGATTTCCCGCGACTAGTAGTAGTGAGCTCTCCCATCATGAAACGTGCCCATCCGATCTTTGCCATTTTCCTTTCGGCTTCGCTGCTGGCGCCCACGGGCGTGGCGCAGCAGGCCGCATCTCTCGACAAACCGCTGGTACCTGCGGCTGGGGGCACCGGCTTTCTGAACTCATTGAGCCGGCCGTACCGCGCTCCGGATGTGGCACCGATCAATCTGGGCAACTCCAACCGGCTGGAGGCGTTGACTAAGGGCGGCAAGATTTACCTTTCGCTGGACGACACGATTGCGATTGCGCTGGAGAACAATCTCGACATCGAGCTTTCCCGCTACACGCCGCAGATCGCGCAGGTGGACCTGCTGCGCGCGCGGGCGGGTGGTTTGTTGCGCGGCGTGCCGACGGCGGTGCGGCAGACGGCGAACTCGGCGTTGCAGGTGGCTACCGGCGGCACTACCGAACGTGGCAGCGCGAATGCGATTACCAGCGGGACGACGGAGGCCAGCGGGGGCACCGTGATCACACAGACCGGCGTGGCGATTCCGAACCTGGATCCGACGCTGTTTTTCGGCGGCTCGATGGGTCACAGCAGCCGTCCGCAAGCCAACACGGTGACCACTGGCGCCACGGCGCTGCTGTTTGACAGCCGGTCATTCCAGACGGGCTATCAGCAGTCTTTCCTGACGGGCACCACGGCCAGTTTGGGCTGGAACAACTCCTGGGTGCGGTCCAACAACATGCGCAGCGACATCAACCCGAGCTGGTCTCCGAACATCAATCTCCAGTTGACCCAGCGCCTGTTGCAGGGGTTTGGCTTCGCGGTGAACAACCGCAATATTCGCGTGGCGCAGAACAACATCCGGGTGTCGGAGTTGACGTTCAAGCAGCAGGTGATGACCACGGTGGCGGGCGTGGTGAATCTGTATTGGGACCTGGTGAGCTTCAACGAGGATCTGAAGGTGAAGGTGAAGGCGGTGGAGGTGGCGCAGAAGTTCTACGAGGACAACAAAATCCAGGTGGAGGTGGGGACTCTGGCGCCGATTGAGATTGTGCGGGCCGAGGCGCGGGTGGCGCAGGCGCAGCAGGATTTGACGAACTCCGAGACCTCTTTGCTGCAGCAGGAGACCATTCTCAAGAACGCGCTTTCGCGCACGGGCGTAGCCAGTCCGACACTGGCGGAGGCGCGGATTGTGCCCATCGACACTCTGGCCCAGCCAGCCAACGGCCAGGTGGACAAGCTGGCGGAACTGGTGGAGACGGCGCTGGCCTCCAGACCGGATTTGGAGCAGACGCGGATTGGCGTGGAGAATGCGAAGATCGGCATTAACGGAAGCCGCAGCCAGTTGCGGCCGTCGCTGGATATCAACGCCACGTTCCAGAACAATTCGCTTTCGGGCGACGTGAATCAGGTGGGGAGTACGCCGATCAACGTGCTGATCCGCAACGCTGATCCTTACTTCGTGGGCGGCTATGGGAACGCGCTGGCGCAGTTGTTCCGGCGAAACTTTCCGGACTATTCGGTGGGCTTCCAGCTGAACATTCCGATCCGGAACCGGACGGCGCAGGCGGATTATGTGCGCGACCAGATCTCGCTGCGCCAGCAGGAGGTGAATGCCCAGCGCCAGATCAACGACATCCGGGTGAGTGTGCAGAACTCGCTGATCGCGGTGATTCAGGCCAAGGCTCGGTACCAGTCGGCGTTGAAGGAGCGGACGCTGCAGGAGCGGACGCTGGACGCGGAGAACAAGAAGTACGTGCTGGGCGCGTCCACGACGTTCCAGGTGGTGCAGACGCAACGGGACATGGCCCAGGCGCAGGCCGGCGAAGTGGCGGCGCTGGCGGCCTACAGCCGGGCGCGGGTGCAGTTGGATCTGACGACGGCGACCATCCTGAGCAAGTACCGGGTGGAGATTGCGGATGCCAAGGCGGGGAAGAGTTCGCGGCCGGTGCAGCCGGTTCAAAATTAGGGGATGGCTGGCGCGATTCGCGGTATAGTCGGCAGATGGCGACGCGCGATCAATGGATGAAGATACTGTCGAGGTTCCTGACTTCCACGGTGGCGAACGAGTACTACCTGGTGAGGGGCGGGACGTACGGACTGGAACTGAAGGGGACGGGGGCTTTTTACCGGGGGGATGGGCAGCACGTAGATCCGCGCTCGGGAACGGCGGCCGATCCGTTGGGCATTACGCTGGAGACCGGAGATAGTGAGTTTCTGATTGTCCGGCACGACGACATGCTCCCCGCTGATCCCATGAATCCGCCGCCTCCACCACCGGGGAGAACGACGTCCCGGGATGTTGTGGCGTGGAGTTCGATCGAAAAAATCTACGCCCGCCAAGTCTACAAGACGCCGCTGCAAAGCGCCAAGTCGAAGCCAAAGCGAACCAGCGCCCGGAAGAAGGCCTAAGACGGCGAGGCAGCCGGATTGTTTCGTTTTGGAACCTGGTGCCGTATTGGGAGCGGGGAACGCTACGTAAACCGTTGATAACACTGCGCGGCGGTTTGGCCTGTCGAATGCAATGTATTTGGTGTGCGATCGCAGGGCAGACTCAAGGAGCAGGCTTCACCAACTGCTTGTTCTCTCACCTCCACTCCCTCCTCACGCCCTGGTTTCCTCGGCCGCTGTAGTCCCACCGAGGCGCTCCTTGAGTCACAGTTTTCTTTCAGAGTAATTATCACTAAACACGCAGGCACTCGCTGCCGATGAGGATCGACATGCATAACGAATCGCGGGAGTTGGCGCAGATCATGCAGTTCCAGCAGAGCCTCCTGAAGCTGGTGACCGTAGGCACGAAGGAACAGACCAGAAGTAAGGGCCCGGCCTCCGAGCAGGCGCAGCAGCTGGAGCTGTGGGTCAAGAAGGTCTATCGGAAGATCGCCTGATCACAATTCTCAACTTTTCCGGGATCGGGTCCACTCTCCCGGTGATCCAAGCGGGCGCCGAACGGCGCCCGCTTGGAATCTGTACCAGGGAGCGGGCCTGACGCACGAATCTCCGCCTGACCTGAAGACGTTCTTGAGACTGGCCACGCATAGCACCGGCAGACATTGAGTTTCAGGTCCGAGTAACATTAAAGTCCCGTCATGCGGTGCGTTCATCTTGCGTCACTCTTACTTCTGTCGGCAGTTTTGCTGGCCGAGGGCCAGATTTGGGACAAGAACCTGGTGGTGAACGGCAATGCCGAAAGCGGCACCGGCGTCACCACAATCACGGCGGCACCTGTCCAGAACATCCCCGGTTAGACGGCGACGGGCAGCTTCACGCTTTGCCAGTACGGGAACGGGATTCCCGCGGATCCAAGATGGGTTCAGAACACCGGCAAACAGTATTTTGCCGGGGGGCGAAGGGCGGCGCGTCCACGGCGAAACAGACGATTGATCTTTCGGAGGGCGCCAAGGAGATTGACGCCGGCCAGGTACGGTTATAGCTGACCGCGATCATGAGTAAGGGCAGCACGACGATTGCGGCGCCGGCGAAGCTAACGGCCACATTCTTGGACGGGCCGGGCAAGACTCTGCTGGAGTACTCCATCACCGGGCCGACGGTGGTGGAAGTGGATTCCAACGCCATGGTCCCTCGTGGGGGCAGCGGCTTCATCCTGCCGAACACCCGCAGCGTGCAACTGGTGCTCGATTTGAGCAGCGAAGCTGTCACGTTCAACAGTGCCGAGGCTGAGAACCTGAGCTTCAGCGTTTCGCTGCAACCGGTGCTGGGCGCCAACCTGGTGGTGAACGCGAACGCCGAGACTCTGATTGAAAGCACGGCCATTCTTCATGGGTGGAACTCGGGCGACGATTTCCTGGCCAACAAATGGTCCAGCATTTCCTTCGTGGCGAAGGACCCCAGTCCCGAGGATCGCGGTGTCTACCTGTTCAATCAGAAAGGCAGCGCCGCCATGTCACCTTTGACGGCCTACCAGATCTACGCCGGCGGCATTCCCTGCCTGTGGTCCGGTCTGCTACTGGCGGAAGCCCGCGTACCAAGCGGCCTCACCACGGGCGATCCCGTGCCGGTCCCGGTGGTGATCACGGCGGGAGCCGCCTCTCGCGCCCCATAGCGGCGGTGAGCGTGACCATTGGCGCCCAACCGGCGGAACTGATCTACGCCGTCGGCATTCCCTACCAGTGGTCCGGTCATCTGCTGGCGGAAGCCCGCGTACCAGGTGGACTCACCATGGGTGATCCCGTGCCAGTCCCGGTGGTGATCACGGCGGGAGCCGCCTCGAGTCCGGATAATCGCGTTACCATGTGAGTGAAGCAGTAGCCGGCAGCCGGCCTACCCGCCTCCTTCAGGATCGGTTACAATCTCAGCTGTGATCCAAGCGGGCGCCGGATGGTGCCCGCAATCATATGGAAGGGGTTGAAACTGTGAGTCAATTCCAGGATCCCGGCGACGGGGACAATGCTAAGAAAAAGGGCTCCGGCTTTTCGCGCCGGGGCTTTATGCAGGGCATAGGGGTCACCGGGACGGTGGCGCCGGCCCTGATGAGCAATGAAGCGCAGGCGCAAGCGATACCGGGCGTGATGGGGCCGGCCGGTGTAGCG
>JBBQLF010000078.1:0-11788 GCA_038327695.1 Bryobacterales bacterium | reverse complement strand
GAGGCTGGCGGGTGGACGAGTTCCATCGAGATGGCGGTGGTCACCTTGCGGTACTGGGAGGCGGCAAGCTGGTAGAAGTCCTCATGCCACATCCGGGCGCCCGGATTGATAAGCGAGGGCGCCTCGGGATCCACCTGCCATATTCCCATGGAGCCGCCGTCCAGGCGCCCGGCGCCGATGATGGCACCCGTGGAGCCAGGCACGCGCGTGACTGAAGCAGTGATCGGGAATTGGTAGGCGGCGGCGGCCGAGCGGGCACGGATGATCAGATTGTAGCCCTCCGTACGGGCCCAGACGCCGACATAGGTTGTGTTGATGAGATTGGCGAAGTGCCGGGCCACCGTGTTTGGGCCTTCCACGCTCAGCACGGACTTGCCGCAGACCTGGCCGCCGATGTTGAGAAACGCCTGGTCGCCGGGTTGGAAGGCGCCCTGCACGGTGAGAACGATCTCGGGCAACTCTCCGTCGACGCGGGTGCGCTGATTCCACCAGAAGACGCCGATGTATTCGTTGATGCGGCCCCGGTAGCCGAGCTGATCCATCATCCAGAGAATCCGGCTGGGCGGCAGCTTGTAGGTGTGGTCTGTGGAGTAGTCCAGCGCCGGGGTTTCAAAGAACTGGGGCGGCACGGGGGCGGGCAGGCCGCTGGGGACGACGGCCTCCAGATAGTCGAAGTAGAAGGGATCATCGCTGGCGGCGGTGAGCCGGACGCGATGCGGGCCGGCCGGGACGCTGGGGGCGACGCGGCGGCGCGTGCTGGCCGCGGGCTCAACGGCGAGTTGGGCTGAGAGTGTCGTCACGACACTGCCGTCGAGTTCGACGGTGACGGAGCCTCGATCGCCGTAGAGCGACGTGCCGATCCACAACTCGTGGGCGGCCGGCGCGTCGTATTCGATGGTGACGGTGGAGCCCGCCATCCGTGCGGCGCGGGCGGAGTTGTCCTGGAAAAAGCCCGCCTCGGGGATCCAGAATCCGGTGTAGGAGCAGCGATTGTCCAGCGAGCCGACTCGTACCGAACCGGGCCCGGCTACCTGGAGGCGGCGCACGGACTCCGGGCCGGAAACGGTCCAGTTTGAGAAATTCGCGAACCACTCGGCCGGCTCGTAGTCCGCCGCCAGAGTGAGGCGTGGCGCCAGAGTCAGCCACATTTGACGGATCTGTGTCAGAGCGAGGGTGGTGAAATCGAGCGTGACGCGCAGGATGGCCGTGGAGGTGCCACCGGTGAATCTCGCTTCGGTCTCTCTGGTCCGCAGGTTGTCGTTCTTGGCCACCGCGAGGAGCGTGATGAAATTGGCATCGTAGCCGCCCTCCACGGTGTGGATCAGAAGGCGCGCGCCAATGGTTGTGGCCTGCAGCGCGAACGGAGTTTGTGCGGTGGCGTAGTTGCAGGTGTTGATCTGGTCCCGCAGGGCGCGCGCGACGGTGGAGGCTTGGATGTGATGGAGCGTCTCCTGAAACTGGCCGCTGGCATTGACGACAACCGTGGCGCCGGTATCGAGCTTGGTTGCCAGTTGAACCGTCCAAGGGTACTCGCCGGGCGTGGCGGAGATCTCCGGATCAGTGCTCAACTGCGCAATCAGCGCGGAGGCGACCATGGCCGAGTTGTCGCCGGGTTGTTCGACGTGGACGTAGGCCCGATCGCGCACGATGATCGAGTGGATTTGGCCGGTGGCGCCGGCATAGAAGGGATACTCGGTTCTGGTCTTGCCCGGAACCATGTAGTCAAACGCCAGGTTCTGATACCAGAGCGTCAGCCGATCATAGAAGTTCAGGCCCTCACCGGCGATCTCAAATTCGCCGGAGGCGGGCAAATCGGGATTGGCGATCACAGTGGCATAGTCGGACAAGCGGATCCGGGTGGAGGCGCTCTGCGGGGAGTTGACGTCAAGATAGGGCCAGTCAATGGTGGCGAACTTGCGGCAGTTCAGCGGCATCAGGCCGGAGTAGCTGACATCGAACTGCAGAGTGAGACCGTCAAAGTTGAAATCGGGCAGGTACTTGAGCCGGGGGTGCTCGTAGAAGTTGTCGGCGTCATACAGGACGACGACGGCGAAGTCAGCGGAGTCTTGAAACTGGCCGGAGACGGTGAAGCCCGAAGGTGAGGCGTGATGAATGGCGGCGGAAGCGCCGAGGTGGTCAAAGCCGCGCAGCTGGACGGTGCGGTCGGGCTGGAGCTTGAAAAGGGACTCAGACACAGGGAAGGACCTCCAGAGAGACTATAGGCACACCGATTTTGAAAACCGGCGCGAAGAGCGCCCATCCTCTCTGTAAGCTATTGATTGTGCAGGATAATAAATATTTTCAACTGCGGTGACCGGACTTTTTGGAACCGGCGGCGGGGGTTAAGGCATTTGGGGCTGGAGCCCTTCATGGCGGACGCTCCAGGTGTTTTTGGGGAAGGCATCCCACTTGGCGGCCATCAGCGCCACCGCGGCCAGGAGACCTCCGTTGCCGGGGAGGTAGAGCGGGAGATTGGGCCGCTGGTAGTTGTGGCCATTGGGGAGATAGACGTTCTTCGGGGTCTCCTTCAAGAGGGCGTCCACCGCGATCCGGGGCTCGCCGAGGGCGGCGGCGGTCATGGCCACCACGGGGTAGTCCCAGCCCCAGGTGTCGTCCCATTTCCATTCGGCCATCACCTTTTTCAAAGTGCGGCGCATGGTTTCGCGGTCTACTTTTTCCCCTGGGAGCCAGCCGAAGGCCATCAGCATGGAAGGGTGATCCCGATTGCGCCCGGTGAAGGTCTGGGGGCAGTTGGCGTGAGCCAGGTAGACTCCGTCCTGGACGGGCAGAGGGGCGAGGTTGGTGCGGACCTTCTCCCAGAGTTCAGGGGGCTTCTCCCCGAGGGCGGTGAGCCACTGCTGAGCGAGGGAGAGGCCGTGGGCCCAGTAGACGAGTTCGTAGGTAGGGTTCCAGGTTTCGCGCGCCGGATGGTTTTCCTGGGCAGGAATCACGGGCGGGCCCAGGACGTAGTGGCCGTGGCGGGAGTCGAACCAGGCGAAGGAGGCCATGAATTCGGCGGTTTCAAAGACGATGTGGCGGTAGAGGCGCAGGGTCTCCCGTGTGGGGCGGGAGAGGCGGCACAACTCGGCATAGAGAATGGGGTGGGGCTGCTGCCAGATGAGCAGAGGGCCGATGGTGGAGGGGGCATCGAGGCCATCGGGGCCGGCCATTTTGAGCCAGCGGGCCCCGGCGTAGCCCTGGCGGGCGGCGATGGCCTTGGCGGCGGGCAGGATCTTCGCGTACCAGGGGAGGCTCTTTTCCAGCAGCGGCGTGCGGCCCCAAAGGGCGAAGTGCGCGGCGTGCCACCAGTGCATCTCCAGATGGAATTTGCCGTACCAGGAGTTGCACGTGAGGCCGGTTTCCTGCGGGGGCAGCGAACCGGCGCACTGGATGGCGGTGAGGTATTGGGAGAGGACGACACGGCGGCGCGAGTTCTTTGGCCCGGGGGTCACGGCTGCCGGTGAACTCGACGGCTCCGCCGGTGGTCCAGAAGCGGGCCCAGTGGCGCTCGGAGTTCTGGAAGACCTGAGCGGCGGCGGGGCGCTTGGCGGGATCGTGCTTGGGCGTGAAGTGCGCGACGAAGGTGAGGGGGCCGGGCTTGGGCCGGCAGGTCAGGGCGGCGGTGTGGGTGTACTCCACAAGGCCGGTGGGGCCGTCCGTCTCGAGAATCGCCCAGTACATCGTTTGATCGAGGAATCGCTCTAGTTCGAGCCGGGTGGACTTGGTGAGGAGGTCGAAGACTGTGCGGTGAGCGTCCTGTTTGCCCCAGTCGGCGGCGCTCACCTGGTTGGAGCCGTAGGGGAAAGCGAGGTAGAGTCCGAGACGGCCGTTCTGGTTGAGGGTGGATTCGATCTCGACAGCGATCAGATCGAGCGCAGGGTCACAGGCGGTGCGGACTTTGACGGGGATGCCTTGGAGGCGGAAGCGGCTGGTGAGGATGCCGGTGAAGAGGTCCAGGGCCTGCTAAACGTCCGTGATGGCCTCAGGCTGAATCTCTTCCAGATCAAGCGCCAGGCCGATGCGGCCGAGGTGGAGGCGATGGGGATTTTCGCGCAGATAGGTAAACAGCGCTTCCTGGCCCTTTGGGTTGGTGGCATAGCCGACGGGGCGGCCGTGAGTGTCGTACGGCTCGTAGCGGAACTCGCCGGCGGGCTTGTTGGGGAAGGAGTGCCAGCCCCATTGGGATTGAGTGCAGAGGGGGATGGTCTGGAGGCCGGTGACGTGGGCGGTGAAGCAGAACTCGCCGTTGCCGACCGATAGCGGGGCGCGCGGGTCAATGGACGTGATGACGGGGTTGTGGCGTGAGACCAGGGCTCTGCGATCAATGCCGGCGGTGGGGGCGGCGGCGAGCGTGTAAAGGAGGCCGCGCTGGGAGATCACTTCAGTTGCGCCTCCAGCGCCGCTAAGGCCGCCAGGGCCTGCGTGGTGGGCGGGGCGTCGGAGCCATCGAGGGTTTCCATCAAAGACAGGAACTGGCGGGCGAGGGCATCTGACTTTTTAGCTTGGGCTCGCTGGAGGCCCTCGTAAGCTCGGAGGGCGTCGCCGGTGGGCTGGTGTGGGGCTCTCGGGTCCTGGCGGAGGGCGAGCCTCTGGGTTTGGGTTTGGCCGCCGGCGGTCAGCTTGACCGTGTATTCGCCGGGGAGGGCCAGGGGGCCTTCCGGCGCGCTGGGGGTGTCGCGGTAGATGGCGGAGATGGGGAAGGAACGGGGGGAGCCCTCGGGCGGTGCGTAGCGGAGATCCCAGATCCAGCGGTGGTGGCCGGCTGTGGCGCCGAGGATGCGGGCAGGGCGGAACCAGTAGCTGGGGTAGGGAAGCGTGGATTCGTCGAGTTTTTCGGGCACATCCGTGCTGGAGTAGCGGCGGACGAGGCGGCGGGCAGAGTCCAGAATTTCCAGCGTAACCGGCCCGGCGGCGGCCAGTGTGTAGTCGATAATGGCGCCGTCGGGCGGGTTCTGGCCCATGGGCTCCTCGGGCGGGATGGGGGTGTCGGTGTTAGCGCTGCGGCGGACCCGGGTTGCCATGGCGGGGCGGTAGAGGGTGGTCCCGGTGCGGAACTGGCGGAGGACGGAGACGCCATCGAGGATCCAGAAGCCGCGGCCGTGGGTGCCGGCGACGAGGTCATCCTCATGGAGGACGATGTCGCGAACGGACGTGGCGGGCATGTTCTGGCGGAGGGGGCTCCATTGGGCGCCGTCGTCCAGGGAGAAGTAGACGGCCCGCTCTGTGGCGGCGTAGAGGAGCCCCTTGCGCTTGGGGTCTTCGCGGACAGCGTTGACGTTTTCGTTGGCCGGGATGCCTGTGGTGATTTCAGTCCAGGTCTTGCCGGAGTCGTGCGTGCGGAAGATGTGGGGGCGGAGGTCGCTGAGGCGAATGGTGTTGACGGCGGCGTAGGCGGACAGGTTATCGAAGTGGGAGGCCTCAATGAGGGAGACCTTGGCCCAGGGGGTGAGCTGGGGCGGCGTGACGTTGCTCCAGGTCTTGCCGTTGTCGCGCGTCAAGTGGATCAGCCCGTCGTCGGTGCCGGCCCAGATGGTGTTGACGTCCTGAAACGACGGGGCCACTGTGTAGATGACGCCGCGGCGGGCGACGGTAGGCTTTTCGTTGGCGGCATAGACGCCGACTGAGGCCGGGACGGGCGTTTCGGGGCGCGAGAGATCGGGGCTGATGGTGGACCAGGAACGGCCGCCGTTCAGGGTGAGGAACAGGACGTTACCGGCGAAGTAGAGGCGATGGGGGTCGACTGGGGAGAACAGAACCGGGGCTGTGCGGAGGAAGCGGTACTGGCCGCCGCGGCCGCGGGTGGCCTCCGGGGCGATGTTCTGGACCTGGCCTGTGCGCTTGTCAAAGCGGGTAATCTTGCCGCCGTAGATGATGTTGGGGTCCAGCGGATCCGGGGCTACGTAGCCGTACTCCTCGACGCCGACGGTGCGCCAGTCGCGCCAGGTGATGGCGCCGTAATCGCCCCGCGAGGCGACACCGGCCGAACCGCTTTCCTGCTGGCCGCCATAGACCCAATAGGGCCATTGATTGTCCGTGGAGACGTGATAAAACTGCGCGGTGGGCTGGTTGTACCAACTGGACCAGGTGGCGCCGGAGTTGAGCGTGATGGTGGCACCCTGGTCCGTGGCGAAGATCATGATTTCCGGGTGTGCGGGGTTGATCCAGATGCGATGGTAGTCGTCACCGCCGGGCGCGCCTTTGAACGCGCGGAAGGTCTTCGCGCCATCGGTAGAGAGGTAGCTCGCCGTGTTGCCGGCGTAAACGGTGTCCGGGTCTTTGGGATGAACGCGGATCTCGGCAAAGTCCGAGCCGCGGCCCCACGTGCGGGCCTCTGATGTGGTCTTGCGCCAGGATTCGCCGCCGTCGCTGGAGCGGTAGATACCGCCGAAGGCGGCCGGGGCTTCCACAGTGGCATAGAGGGTCTTGGGGTGGCTGGCGGAGATGCCGAAGCCGATGCGGCCGAGGCCCTGAGCGGCGGTGGGGAGGCCGCCCGTGAGGTGCTTCCATGTCTTGCCGCCATCCGTGGATTTGTAGAGACCGCTGCCGGGGCCCTGCCAGGCGCCGTTTTCCCAGGGGCCCTGGCGGGCGGCCCAGAGATCGGCGTAGATGACGTTCGGGTTGCCGGGTTCGAACTCGACTTGGATCGCGCCGGTGTTTTCGTCGACATAGAGCACGCGCTGCCAGGTGTCGCCGCCGTCTTCGGTGCGATAGACGCCGCGCTCTGAGTTGGGGCCGTAGGGGTGGCCCAGGGCCGCGACGAAGACACGGTCCGGATCCGTGGGATCGACAATGAGACCGCCGATCTGCTGGGCGTCGCGAAGGCCGGTGTTGCGCCAAGTCTTGCCCGCGTCGGTGGACTTGTAGATGCCGTCGCCGGTGGAGAGATCCGGGCGCTGGAGGCCTTCGCCGGAGCCGGCGTAGAGGACGTTGGGGTCGGACCAGGCGACGGCGACATCGCCAATGGAGCCGGTGGGCTGTTGATCGAAAATGGGCGCCCAGGTGCGGCCGGCGTCGGTGGTCTTCCACACACCACCGTTGTTGACGCCGATGTAAAACGTATGGGGGTCGTTCGGGACGCCCGTGGCGCCGACGGTGCGGCCGGCGCGGAAGGGGCCGATGTTGCGCCACTTCAGGCCCTGGTAGGCCGAAGGCGGGAGGCCCTGGGCAGCGGTGGTCAGCAGGGTGAGGAGAATCGGGAGAAGACGGCCCATGATTGGCCTTGAGTTTATCAGGTCGAGGTTGGGTGCGGAACGCCCGGCGGAACCCGGAAGGCGACCGCCCGGTGGCTGAACTATTTCCGTCCGGCTGCCTCGCGAGCCGCTTTCATAATGGGCCCGTAGACGAGCTTGTCGAACGGCGGACACCCGGTTGGAAACTGCCCGAATTCGTTGCCCTTCTGCCGCATCAGGAACGTGCAGTAAGTGAGTGTCTTGCAGACCCGCAATTCATCCAGCTCGCCCTTTTCGATCACGTCCCGGGCGAAATCGGGATAGGACAGGACGCCGCGCCCGAGACCCAGGAAGGCGATGTTGCCAGCGGCCACATTGGCGGCGCCGGCGTTGATGGCGTACTTCTGCAACCAGCTATAGCCGGTGCCCACCATCGGCAGATCGGGGAACGTCCGCTGCAGTTCGCCTGCCACGGCGAAGTGCCGGTTCACACCCAGCAGCGGGTGCTCCGGCTGCTCATAGTTGCCTTCATCGGGTTTCTCAAACGGACGTCCAATGTGCGGGTTGTAATACGGGCTGCCCAGGGAGACGTTGAGTAGCTCCAGCCCCCACTCCTGAAACCACCCGATCGCCTGCTTCACTTCCGTGAGGTCCGGCTCCATTGGATTGTCCGCGTTCACGCCCCAGCCCCACGGATACGGCAGCGGATAGTCCACCGGCTTGCCGAGGCCGGTGGACTCATCCTTCGAGTAGGGCACGCAGTCGTAGCAGCCCAGCCGCATGCAGATCATCACGCGGTTGCCGTAGCTGGCACGGATCTTGCCGAAAACGTTCTTGAAGAAGCGCGTGCGATTCTCCAGCGGCCCGCCATAGCGCCCCTCGCGCGTCTTGGCGCCCAACAACTCCGAGAGCAGATAGCCGTGGGTGGCTTTGATATCCACCGCCGTGAACCCGGCTCGCAGCGCCAATCCGGTGGCGTGCACATACTGGTCTTCCAGCCGTTCGAGCTCGTCGTCACTGATTACCGGGTAGTCCGGCGGCGTGGCGGTCTTCTGATCGATGAGTGGGTTGTGATAGACAATCGTCCGGTTCGGCACCGAGTACCGTCCGGACATTGCCAGCTGCATCGGAATCAGCAGATCGTCCGTCTTGCCCCACTCTTCACGATGGACGCGCATCATCATCTCGTGCAGCCGGGCGTAGTCGTCCACGCACTTGTCGTTGATGGCGATCTGCCGCGGGTTGGCGCGTCCGTCATCGCGGATCGCCGTTGCTTCAAACCAGATCAGCTTTGCCCCGCCGCGCGCGAAGCGTTCATAGCGCCGCCACGTCAACTCGCCGGGCACGCCCGCCAAATCGCCGTCGCAACCCTCCATGGGATGGATGGCCATGGAGTTACCCGCCACGCGCGCGCCGGCATTCACTTTTCTGGTGAGCGCCCGCTGGACTGTGGCGGCATCGTGCTCAAAGCGAACGTGCTCCGCGCCTAACGAGCGAGCTGCCTCTTCCAGTTCGCCCAGGGACCGGTATGTGAAATGCCGCATGAGTCCAGTCTATTGCGCTTCGCCGAATGGCTTGTGCTTCGGCAGCATTGCGATGGCCGCCGCGCCCACCAGGGCCACGCACAACACCACGGTCATCGCCCGATCATAGTTGCCCAGATTCGTGCGCAGGACGGAAACCAGATACGGGAACCAGGTCTGCCCGATTGTGTTCACCGGCAAAATGACCGCCATGGCGCGCGCCAGCGTGTTGACGCCGAACTGATCGGCCGCCATCAGCGGGATCATCATGTAGTCCGCGCCCATACCGAAGCCGAACATGATGGCGAAGGCGTACAGGAAGAAGTTGTCGTCAGGACGTACTTTGAGCAAGAGAGGAATGGTAGCGGCCACGATGAAATACGTGACAAACATGACCCACTTCTTTGAGAACCTGTCGGAGAAGTAGCCGATGGACAAGCGGCCCGCAATGGACGACCACAGGATGAGAATGGAGGCGGTGCGCCACGCTCCATCCACCATGCCGCCCTTGGTGAAGCCTTCGTCGAGGAAGACGAACTTCATGTGGAAGTTCACAGCGCCGATGGATCCGATGGAGCACAGGCTGCCGAGGAGCAGCAGCCAGAAGGACTTGCTCTCCAGCAACTCGCGGAACGTCTTGGAGACGATGTGCGTCTCGGCCGGCGGCACGTCGTCGCCGTCCGGATTCTGTCCCATGTCGGAGGGCCTGTCTTTCATCACGAAGAGCACGAGCGGCCAGGACAGGAACAACATCGCGCCAAGGACGCAGAGCGCGATGTGATAGCCGAAGGCCTCGGTGAGCGGCTTCACCAGGAAACTGCCCAATGAACCCATTGCGCCCACGCCGACATACACGATGGCCATGGCCTTTCCGCGATTGCGCCGGAACCACTGCGACACGATGATCTGATGGGGCGGCGGACCCGAGAGGAAGTAGCCGACTGTATACAATACCCAGAATCCGTAGTAGATCCAGAGTACGCCGGGCATCTGTCCGAAACCGATCAGCGCCACACACGTCAGCGCCGTGCCGATGAGAATCAGAATGCGCGGACTGAAGCGCGCAATCACCAGCGGTCCGATCCAGATGGTCATCGCCGCCGCCAGCGGGAAGCCCAGCGTCACCTGCTCGCGCGTCCAGTTGAAGTCGCGCGCTATGTAGTCGTAGAAGAAGCCGATGTTGTAGTACGGGATACCCGTGGACAGGCCAAACGTGAAGCAGGCGGCGAATACGATCCACCAGCCGTGGAATGATTTCTTCATCCGGGGAAGACTCCTATGGGAATGCCAGTTATATCACAGCGGGCGCCTACAGCACCCGCAGGTGGAAGCCGCCGTCGGCGTTCAGCACGGTGCCGGTTCCGTAGTCGAGCAGACCGTCCGCAATGGCCCGAACCGGCCGCGCCACATCCACCGGATCACCCAGGCGCCCTTGCGGCAGCAGGCCGTTCCTGGCCCTTTCTTCGTACATGTCCTTGACCTTCTCGATCATGTCGGTGCGAATAACACCGGGCCGGACCTCAAAGACCTGGATGTTGTGCGGCGCCAGGCGCGCGGCCCACAGTTGCACGGCCATGCTCAGCCCCGCCTTGGAGATGCAGTACTCGCCGCGCATCGTGGAGGCCGTGTAGGCCGAAATCGAGGTGATGAACACGATCCGCCCGTGACCTTGCTCCATCATGAAACGGGCTGCATTCTGGGTGAGGAAGTATGGCCCCTTCAGATTGGTGTCCAGCACTTCGTCGAAGATCTCTTCGGATGCTTCCAGAATGTCTTTGCGCTCGCGAGGGGCGACGCCGGCGTTGTTTACCAGTAGATCGAGCCGGCCGTAGACGTCTCGCACGTAGCGCACCAGAACGTTGCGGTCTTCCGTGGAACCGATGTTGCTCTGGATGATATCGGCCCCGCACGCGGCCTTCAGCGACTGCGCGGCGTCTTTTCGTCCCCGGTAGGTGGCGACCACGGTATGAGTATTCGCCAGTTCCAATGCGATGGCGCGACCGATGCCGCGCGAGGCGCCGGTCACAATGGCGACAGGCCTGTCATGACTCATTGAATGCCATTCTCCTTCAGTGCGGCGTCGATGCCCGCGCTGATCTGCTCGTATGTGAAGGTCTCGATAAAGGGTTCGCCGTTGACCAGCGCCGTTGGCGTTCGTGCGATGCCGCGCGCCACGCCGTCTTCAAAGTCGGTCTGCACCAACGCCGCCAGGGCCGGGTCCGTCAGCGCGGCCAGCGCCTTACCGGCGTCCAAAACATTGTTGCCGCAAAATGTCTTGAGCCATTCCTGGAAGGTTTCGGCTTTGATCGTTCGCAGCGCGGCCATGGTCTCGCGCCGGAACTGGGACGCCTTCTCCTCGCTTACGCCCTGAATGTAGCGGGAGGCGATGGCCGCGGGCCGGGCCCAGGAGTGTTTGGCGAGGGGGAAATCGCGATGGATGAATGCCACCTTGGCGCCGTAGCGGGGCAGCAGTTTCTTGTCGAGCATCACGCGGAAATCCGCGCAGTCCGGGCACTGCAGATCTTCGTAAATGACGACACGGACGGGACTGTCTTTTTTGCCTTCCACTAGTGATCCTTGTCCGAACGCCGCTGCCGCCAGAAAGACCAGCACCGGCGTCCTCATTTGCGCCGCACCTTTTCCAGAAGGCCGGCTGCCACTTCCTTACCCTTTTCCAGAGCCGCATCGTAGGCCTCACTTCGCTCCGCGCGCGAAAGGCCGTAGCCAATGCGGTAGATGCGTTCCAGCGAAAGACCCACCACGTAGGTGCCCGCGTAGGCGATGGCCGCCTTCGGCACAATGCCGCCGCCGAAGGGGACCTTGCTGACCAGTTGACGGGCCGCGGCCCGCCAACCCCAGGCGCCGGCCACGATGGAGCCGATCTCGGACCGCTGCTCCCGGAAGCCGACGGCCCGGTCGCTGGCGGCCGCCAGCAGGAAGGCCATGCGAATCTGATTGCCGGTCAATACCGCGGTATCCGATGCGAATTCACCGATGACCCAGGGGAGTTCGATGGCACTCGGAATGATGTTCGGCAGCGCGGTCATGATGCTGAACAAGGCGTTTTCCTTGGCCACGTTGTGGATGGACTTCCTG
>JBBQLF010000077.1:0-11845 GCA_038327695.1 Bryobacterales bacterium | reverse complement strand
GGTGGATCACATCAAGGGCCTGCGCCGTGAGGGCATGTCGCGCCTGGACGCCATCTATCAAGGCTGCGACGACCGGCTCCGGCCCATTCTCATGACCACCGCCGCGCTGGTGGCCGGCATGGCCCCGCTGGCGTTCGGCACCGGCGCCGGCGCCGGCAGCCGCCGCACGGTAGCCATCGTGGTCATCGGCGGCCAGTCCATGGCGCTGATCCTGACTCTGCTGGTCACGCCCGTCGCCTACTCGCTGTTTGACGATCTGGCCAACTCCCCGCGCTGGCAGAGACTGTCCGGGTCACTCCGCCGGCGGAAGAAGACCGTCGCCTCCGTCGCCGTGCCCCTGCTCATGCTGGGCCTGTTCCTCACATGGCCCGCCCGGGGCCAGGAGCTTCGCCCGGACACGCCGGAAATCGCCAAGGCGCGCGAAGCGGTGTCGCAGGCGAAACGAGTCGGCGTGACCGCATTGGAGAGGAAGCTCCCTCTGGCCGAGGCACTGCAACTGGCGCTGAAGAACAACCTGGAAATCGAGTTGGAACGCACCAACATGGCCACCGCCCTGGCGGGCGTCAAAGGCGCGCAAGGCGCATTCGACGCGGTGCTCCTCTATTCTCCTCTGCTGGAGACCCGCAACACCCCCGTGTCCAATACGCTCGCCGGCGCCAATGGCAAGCTGAGCGAGCACCTCCTGAACAACAACGTGTCCGTCCGCCAGCGCACCCCGTGGCAAGGCATGTCGTTCCACGTCGATTTCGACAACAACCGCGCGTCCACCAACAGCCCCTTCGCCGCGCTCAATCCGACCTTCACGTCGCGCCTCACCGCCGGCTTTGCCATGCCCCTGTGGCGCTACCGCCAAATGGATCAGGACCGCGCGACATTGAAAATCCGCATGAAGCTGAAGGACCAGTCCCGCTCCGAGTTCGAGACGCGTGTGAGCGACGTCATCACCCGCGCCGTCAGCGCCTACTGG
Source organism: Bryobacterales bacterium (assembly GCA_038327695.1). Lineage (GTDB taxonomy): Bacteria > Acidobacteriota > Terriglobia > Bryobacterales > Bryobacteraceae > Paludibaculum. The sequence continues at coordinate 10,878 of JBBQLF010000077.1, read as the reverse complement.
GACCTCGCTGCCGCCATTGAAGACGCCGTCGTCGCCAGTGATGGCGTGCGTCTGGCCCAGGAGCAGCACGGCCGCAACCAGCGCCAGATCACAGCCGGCACGCTCGCGCCCGTGGAAGCCTCGGCGTCGGAAGCCGAGCTTCAGCGCCGCATCGATACCTACTCGTCCGCCATCGGCCTGGTGACGCTAGCCGAGAACCAGCTCAAGGTGATCCTCACCCCGGACCGCGAAGATGCGCTCTGGAATGAGCGCGTGGTCCCCACTGATCGCCGCCCGTCGGAACTGCCCACGGAGGACGTCCGCGAAGCCATATCCATCGCCATCCAGAAGCGGCCCGAGATTCGCACTCTCGAACTCCGCTTCGAACAGAACGAAGTGACGAAAGACCTCGCCCGCAGCGCCACCAAGCCGCAGGTCAATCTGGTGGCCAACTACTCCACTGCCGGTCTGGCTGGCACCCAGCCGCAAACGAGCGGAGGTGGCGGATTCGCCGCCGCATTCGGGCCGCTCTTCGGCCGCGTCAACGATTTGTCGGCCACCGGCGGACTCCCGCCCCTGCCCCCCATCAGCATCGGAGGCGGCGCCATCCCGGCCGCCTACATCGGCGGCTATGGCCAGGCCCTCAACAACATGGCGGGCTTCGGCTCCCAATCCGTGGCCGCCGGCCTCGCCATCGAGTGGAACCCCCGCAACCGCAGCGCCGAAGCGCAGCTCGATCAGGTGGCCATCAATGAGCGCCGCCTGAAACTGGCGCGCCTCCAATTGGAGCAGGGCATCAACGCCGAGGTGCGCACCGCGCTGCAGGGGCTGGAGACGGCCCGCCAGCGCATCACCGCCGCCCGCGCCAGCGAGCAGGCTTCGCTCGAAAAGCTGGACAGCGAGGTCCGCCTCTTCGCCACCGGCGAGAGCACCAACTTCCTGGTGCTGACCCGCCAGAACGAACTGGTGGATTCCCGCCGCCGTCTGGTGGGCGCGTATTTGCTCCAGAACAAAGCCGTCGCCCAGGTGCAGCGGGTGCTCGGCACGACGCTGGAAGCCAACAAGATTAGCCTCCAGTAGGCCCTGTCAGAGCCGCGACCGTTTGGGAGCGTTTGCCCTTCTCTCACTTCCATGTCGCCCACCCCAGTCCGTGCGGAGTGTTATCATCAAAGCCAGTTGGTGATAACATGATCCGGACGCAGGTCAGTCTCGATGAGCACGAATACGCGCTAGCGAAATCCGGTGCGCGATCACTGGGCATCTCCGTTGCCGAGTTCGTCCGGCGCGCTGTCCGGGACGCCCTCCCCGCCGATACCGCAACGCCGTGGATGAAGTTCGCGGGTTTCGTGGAGACCGGCGACCGCCGCTCCAGCCAGTCGATCGACGAGATCATTTATGGCCAAAAAGACTGATTGCTACGTCGATACCTCGGCCTTCATCGCCTTTCTCGACCGATCTGATAGCTTCCACTCCCTCTTCCGGCGCCTGTTTTCCACTCCACCGCCGTTGATCACGTCGGCCCTCGTCATCGCCGAAGGCCACGGGTGGTTCCTCCGCCGCTACGATCAGAACAGGGCGATCCAATTCCTGGCGTTCGTCGATGCGTTGCCGGGCTTGACCATCCGCGGTTTCGACGCTGCTGAGCTGAATCGGACCGCCCGCATCGTGAAGAAGTTCGCTCACCAGTCGCTGACCTTGGCCGATGCGCACGGCCTCTCTCTCATGAGGGAGCTCCGTATCGGCACATGCTGGTCGACGGATCGCCACCTCGGTCTCGACGGCGTGCCCCTCGTCATCTGAGCGCACCCGCGCTGCACCCCTCGTCCCACTCCCGCCAACCGTCCCGCTGATCCAGCACCAGCCCAAGCTCGTCTGAGACAATACTAGTCAGGGTTCTGACTCGCTTTTCCATTCCACGCCGATGATGCAAATCGTTCGAAAACTGCTCTTTCCCGTCCTGGCCGCCGCCGCCTTCCTCGCCGCCCAGCCGCCCGCCGCCAAAGACGATTTCACCCCGCAAACCGCCGACGGTTACCGCGGCATCTGGTACATGAACCAGCCCACCAGCGACGCCTACGCCTACAAGTACAGCGGCGGCTTCGGCACCTACCCGCAGCAGCACGCCCCCATCGCCATCTACGCTCCCGCCGTCCGCAAAACCTTCTTCGTCTACGGCGGTTCGGCGGGTAACGTCTCGGTTGACAGGGACGAGCTCCAGCACATGATCGGCTACTACGATCACCGCTCCGGCACCGTCCCGCGGCCCGTCCGCATCGTTCAGAAACGCACAGAGGACGCGCACGACAACCCCACGCTCTCCATCGACGCAGAAGGTTATCTTTACGTCTTCTCCAGCGCCCATGGCACCTCGCGGCCCAGCTACATCCATCGCTCCCGGAAGCCCTACGACATCACCGCCTGGGAGCTCCTGCAGACCTCCAACTTCTCCTACACGCAGCCCTGGTACCTGCCCGATGCCAAGCAGTTCCTCTTCCTCCACACGCTCTACAAAGGCGCCGAACGCACTCTGAACTTCAAGACGTCGCCCGATGGCCGCACCTGGACCGAGCCCACGCTGCTTGCCCACATCCAGATGGGCGGCTACCAGGTCTCCTGGCGCGACGCCGCCACCGGCCGAGTCGGCACCGCCTTCGATATGCACCCCTCGGCCGGCCGCGCCGGCAAGGGCCTCAACTACCGCACCAATCTCTACTATCTGGAGACGCGCGACGCCGGCAAGACCTGGACCAACGCCGCCGGCCGGCCCGTTCCGTTGCCGCTCACCACCGTCCAGAATGCTGCCCTGGTCCACGACTATCTGAGCGAAGACCGCAACGTCTACATCAAAGACATCGCCTTCGAAAAGGACGGCCGCCCCGTCATCCTCTTCCTCACCTCCAAGGGCTTCCAGCCTGGCCCCCAAAGCGGCCCCTATGAGTGGCAGACCGCCCGCTGGACGGGCCGCAACTGGGTCATCCGCCCCTTCACCACGTCGGACCACAACTACGATCACGGCTCGCTGTTCATCGCATCGGAGTCGGACTGGCGCATCATGGCGCCCACCGATCCGGGCCCGCAACCGGGCGCCACCGGCGGCGAACTCGTGCTCTGGATCAGCTCCAATCAGGGCAAGGAGTGGACCCGCATGGGCGCCATCACCCACAACTCCTACTACAACCACACCTACCTGCGAAAAGTGCTCAACGGTCATCCGGAGTTCTACGCCATCTGGGCCGACGGCAACCCGCTCAAGCCGTCCGAGTCTGCGCTCTACTTCTGCACCTCCGACGGCCGCGCCTACCGCCTGCCCCAGAAGATGGCGGGTGAGCTGGCCGAGCCCGTCCGCGTCGAGTACAAGTAGAACGGGTAGAATGTTGAGGACCGCCCCGCGCCATGCCACCGCCCCCCAGTAACGACTCGAATTTTGAGCGCGGCCTGCCGTCCAACGTCTACGCCGAACGCATGGTGCTGGGCTCCATCCTCCTGAACGACGCCGCCTTCGTCACCGTCGCCGCCGGTCTCGCCCCGGAGGACTTCTCCCTCGAAAAGCATCGCAAGATCTTCCAGCGCATGCTCGATCTCAACGAGCGCGCCGAACGCATTGATCGCGTCACCATCGCCAACGAGCTCATGCGCCGCGGCGAGCTGGAGGCGGTGGACGGCCTCACCTATCTTTCCTCCCTTGATGAGGGCCTGCCCGAACTCTACAACCTCGAAAGCTACGTCCAGATCCTGCGCGACAAGTCCATGCTGCGCCAGTTGATCTTCGCCTCGCAGGAGACCATCCAGAAGGCGATGCTGGCCGAGGACGCGCCGGAACGCATCCTCGCCTCCATGGAGGACTCGCTGCTGAAACTCGGCGAGGCCCGCGCCAAGGATTCCCTCCTCAGCGCCCGCGACGTCTTTGACTCCGAGGACGGCGGCGTCAACGCCTTTCTCGACCCCGCCCGGCGCGTCCACGGCATCAGCACCGGCTTCATCAAGTTCGACGAGATGACCGGCGGCCTGCGGGGCGGGGAACTCGTCATCATCGCCGCCCGGCCCGCCATGGGCAAGACCGCGCTGGCGCTCAACATCGCTCTCCATGTCGCCACCAACAAGAACAACCCCAAGGCCGTGGCCGTCTTCTCGCTGGAAATGTCCAAGCAGTCGCTCCTGACGCGTCTCATCTGCTCGCAAGGCCGCGTGGATCAGCAGCGCTTCCGCTCCGGCTATCTGGACCGCGACGAGCGCAGCCGTCTCGGCCTCGCCGCCGCCGATCTCTACGAAGCCCCGCTCTACATTGACGACACCTCGGCCACCACGGTCATGGATATCAACGCCAAGCTCCGCAAGCTCCGCGCCACTGCGGATCTCGGCCTCGCCGTGGTGGACTATCTGCAGTTGATGCCCGTGCCCAATACCGGCCGCAACTCCAACCGCACTACGGAAGTCGGCGCGCTCTCGCGCGGCCTCAAACTGCTCTCGAAGGATCTCGACATCCCGTTCCTCGTCCTCTCCCAGTTGAGCCGCGCCCCGGAGCAGCGCATTGGCGATCACCGTCCGCAACTGGCGGACCTGCGCGAGTCGGGCTCCATTGAACAGGATGCCGATATGGTCGCCTTCATCTTCCGGCCGGAGGTCTATCAGAAAGACCGCGAGGACCTGCGCGGCGTGGCTGAGCTGATTCTGGCCAAGCAGCGCAACGGCCCCACCGGCAAGATCCCGCTCGTGTTCCTGCACAACTACACCAAGTTCGAGAACGCCGCCGCGGCTTTCAAAGACGAACCCCTGGAGTAGCTCCCCGTAGGGCGGGCGCCCTCGCACGCCAGAGCCGGCAAATCCAATCTGATGGTATACTCATTGTAGATACATGCCAACATCAACCCACATTGCGCGATGGGGGAACAGCCTCGGTCTGCGTCTGCCAAAGGCTGTGGCCTCCGAAGCCCGGATCGGCGAAGGTGACACCGTGGAGGTGTCGGTCAAGGACGGCGCGATCATCGTTCGCGCTGCGCGTCCCACCTGCTCGCTTGACGAACTCGTTGGGAAGATCACTTCGCGCAACCGGCACGGTGAGACGGACTGGGGCAAACCCTCAGGGCGCGAACAGTGGTAGGCCGATCTTACGTTCCCGGCACGGGCGACCTGGTGTGGGTGACCTTGGATCCCCAAGCCGGTCACGAGCAGGGCGGCCGCCGCCCCGCCCTCATCCTGTCCCCGCGTGAGTACAACGCCAAAGCCCGGCTGGCGTTGGCCTGTCCGATTACAAACCAAGTCAAGGGCTACCCGTTCGAGGTAGTGATTCCGCCCGGCGGAACGATCAGTGGAGTGGTCCTCGCCGATCACGTCACAAATCTGGACTGGCAGGCTCGCCAGGCCGCCTTCGAGTCCAAGGCACCTGCCAGCGTCGTCACCGGGGTGAGAGAGAGGTTGAGGCCCCTTTTCGGCTTTTAGGATGGCTACTCCGAACGCCACTCAGCCCCGATCGTTTCGGTAGCCAGATCGCGACTTTGCGGGAGGATAGGGGATCGCTCATCCGCGGCACGCCTCACAAACGGCAGTCGTGCTACAGGCGGACGCCGTTGGGCGCGGTATACCGGCCGTCAACTATGTTTCCGGTATTGCGGGTTGCCGCGGGTTCAAAGAGGAGGACCGCGGCTTCCTCGTCTGCGCAAGTTCGATGCTCAACGCCGCGAGGCACGACGCAAAACTCTCCAGCATTAAGAACGGCGATTTCGTGGCGGAACTCGACCCTCATCTGTCCGCGCCAGACTAGAAACATCTCATCCTCGTCATCATGATGATGCCAGGGAAACTCACCCTGAAACTTGACCAGCTTGACCTCTTGGCCGTTGAGTTCAGCCACGGCGTTCGGCCGCCAATGCTCGGTGATTCGTGATAACGTTTCTTCGATTGAGGCTGCTGTCATGGTTCATATTAACAGGAGTTCGCGACTGTTCTTGTGAGGGATCCCCGCGCACCAGGTGTCCCTGTCAGTATCAAAGCCGGTCCTATATTTCAAGTATGACGGAGTCTCCGGCGGAGACCTCCCCCGGCTCCACGGTAGTGCCGTACATTCCGAAATACGCACCACGATCCTTTACGATCGCTCGAAGAACGCCGGAGTTGGACGAGGCCGGGTCCGACGGATCGGCATTGACCACCACGCATCGCTTGCCGCGCCTATCGAGCCTGCAGCGCAACTCTCCAATGCGCAAGATTGCTCCCGCCCATCCGTCTTCCGGAAAAGGAGTGATGGGCGGCAATTAGAAAGCGCCTCCAACGGCAATTCTCCAAGCAGCACTCGTAGCGGGTGTATCGCCCTCTGGCAGAACAAGGCCGCGGAGCGTCCTTAAAATGGGGCTTCACCCAAACCCCAGGATTTGCCGCATGATGCCAGCCCAAGCTATTTCAGTCCCGGCGCTGACTGCAGCGTGCCTCAGTAGGCAGCTCTCTCTGGTGACAGCCGGCTGCAAGTAATTGCCGTTTTGGCCGAGTCTAATTGTCGCCGGACAAAGGAGCCGGTTCGCCTGTATTGATCAGAAGATTTGGGCGAAAGCGCAGAGGCAGGAGCGCTTGCCCCGCCAGGTCCGGTAACCCTTCAACGCTTTGCACGGTCAGAAAGGATAGCGGGAATGTATCGAAAAGCCCGCTGTACTGCTTCATTACCCGAACGCCATCGCCCAGGCGCCGCGTTAGCTCGGGACCGGTAACCGCTAGTATATCGTTGCAGTAAAACATGATCGCATGGATTTGTTCCCTGTTACTCTGAAGGCATGGCTGGAAAATCCAGGCGCGCAAAACTGACCTTGTCAACCGGGGAACTGGCGAAACTGGTGCAGTTGTCGCGGTCACGCAACGTGCCGAAGCGGCCGACTCAACGATCCGAGGTTCTGCTGCGATATCACGCCGGCAAAGACATCACCAGGATCAGCCGTTCTCTGAAAATGAAGCGGGCGAGCGTGACCAAGTGGGTATCAAGGTTCGAGCAGGTGTGGCGGCATCGAGCTTCCCTGTTCCGGGGCATGCCGGTCATCGGGCTTTCCCGGGGATGAAACCTGCCCGGATGCCAAAGCTACAGATGCAGCGCCAACTCCGCCGCCAACGCCACGAAGCGCGGGTGGACCGCGTTCCGCTCCAGCCTCTCTATGAACCGTGGCGCCCAGGCCAGATGCTGCACCTCAAACAACGCTTGTTCCGCCTCCGGCGCCTCGGCCGCCAGCAGATGCGCGTAGAACAACAGCAGCAGCCCCAGGTGATCGGCAGGCTCGGTCTCCAGCGCCGGCTCGAAGCCATACCGCCGGTACCATGCCAGAGCGGAATGATGCGCCGGGCCCATGAGTCTCGGCGTCTCACCCTCGGCCGCCATGAAGACGGACTGCCACGGCGGGCACGGCGCACCCTCGGGGCTCAGAAAAAGACGGTAGTATTCGCGCTCGGCGGCCGGGTCGTCAGCCGGTGCCTCTAAAAGGCTGTGGGCCAGCCCGCTGTAGAGCTGGCCCAACTCCTGAGGGTCGCTTGTCATGAGACTAGGCGATCGGCGTAATGTTGCAGACCGCATCCATGATGCAGGACGCCCCGGCGTAGTTGCCTGCCGCCAGGAAGTCGTCAATGGAGGCATCGGCGATGATGTCGCCATCGCGGGCGCCCTTGCCGCCCGCCGCGCCCAGATAGCGCGAGCGGTGGCCGAAGCCGTGAGCCACCATCACCGCGTCGGGGCGGATGATCTCCGACAAATGCGCCGGCAACTCAATCTGCCCCGCTCGCGAGCGGATCACCACCGCCTGCCCTTCTTGGATGCTCATGGTCTTGGCCAGCGCGGGATTGAGGATCACCGCGTTGCTGGGCATGATCTCATTCAGGATCCGGTTGTTCTCCGACGTGTTCCGCTTGTGAATGCCCGGAATGAATGTCAGGAAGTAGAGCGGATACTGCTCACTCGGCAGATCGCGCTTGGGATGCCACTTCGGTAGTGCCTCGGCGCCTTTGGCCGCAAACTGCGGCACGTACACCTGGCACTTATTGTTCGCATCGCCGGTGGCAAAGCTCGTCCGCGGTACGAATGGCGCCGGCGCCTCCACCATGCCCTTGGCCTTGAACTGGTTGAAGTCAACGCCCAATCCCGCCCGCTTCGCCTTCTCGTCCAGCAGCGTGTTGGGGTTGATCCAGCTTCCGTCGGCCAGCTTGAAGTAGTCCGGGCACAGCCGCTTGCCCAGCTCGATGGCCACGTAGCCTGCCGTCTTCGTCTCGAAGATCGGCGCTGCCACGGCAGTCCGCGCTACCGTCTGCGCGTACTTCGCCTGGTAGTCCCGCGCCACAATGTCGTTGGTCTCCAGATACATCGCCGAAGGCAGGACGATATCGGCCATCGACACCGTATCGGTCGGAATGAAGTCCATCGCCACCATGAACTCAACGGACTTCATCGCTTGCTCTATCCGCGGCGGGTTGGGGAAGCCGAGGATGGTGTACGCGTTCCAGAACGCCATCTTGATCTGGCCCGGATACTTGTTGAGCATGCCGTCCGCCAGAGTGGAAAACAGGCCCGTGTCGGTCTCCTGCACAAACGGCAGCTTGTCGCGGCCATCCACGCGGACGCCCTTCTTGGCCGGATACGCTGGCGGCGGATAGACCGCATCCACGCCGGGGATCGCCAGCGCGCGCGCAAAATAACGCCCGCCGGGCCGATCCACCGTGCCCGCCAGAATATTGAGAATGGAGATCGCGTGCACCAACTGCGACGCGTTCATGTAGTTGGCGCACAGCGTCTTCTTGTGTGCCGGGGCGATCCCGCCGCCAGACTGCGCAAACTCCCGCGCAATCCTGGCGATGTCGGCCGCCGGCACGCCGCTCTCTCGCTCCGCCCACGCCGGCGTGTATTCGGCAAAGTGCGCGCGGATCTGGCTCTCGTACTGGCCGAAGTTCGAGTAGGCGTCCACGAACTCCTTGTTGTACAGGTTCTCGCTGACAATCACGTTGATCATGGCCAGCGCCACCGCCAGGTCCGTGCCCGGCTTGATGTTCTGCCACTCGCTCGACATCCGCGAGGTGGCCGTGTAGGTGGGCGAGAAGTGCACCACTTTCGCGCCATTGGACCGCGCCTTCACCACCCCGTTGGCGTATACGATCTTGGCCTTGGTGACCAGATCCCAGCCGAACAGCAGGATGTACTTTGAGTTCTCAAAGTCGTTGCACCAGGTTTTGCCGCCAGTGGTGTACTTCTGAATCACGCGATCAGTCTGGAAGCAGACATCGATGTGATCCACGCGGTTCACAATCCCCATCGCGTTGATGAAACGTGCCCAGAGATCGGGCGAGGGCAGCGTGATGAACAGCAGCGATTCCGCCCCGTAGGCATCCACATAGCCCTTCATCTTGCCGGCGATCGTGTCCAGCGCCTCTTGCCAGCTGATCCGCATCCAGCCCGGATCTTCCTCGAAGCCCTTGTTCGGATTGGTCCGCTTCATCGGATATTTCAGCCGGTCCGGGTCGTACAGGAACCCCGCTCCGGCCGCGCCCTTGCCGCACAGATGGCCTTCGCCGTGCGCATCTCCGGGCAGACCTTCGATGAACTGGACCACGCCGTCCTGCACGGTCGCCTGCAGTCCGCATGCCGGAGAGCAAACGCCGCAGCAGGTGGTGATCTTGGTGGCTGCCGCCGATACGGCCGAGGCGGGGCGGAAGTGCTCGTCGAAGCCCTTCAGCGCGCCGGGCGCTGTCAGCAGAGCGGCGCCGGCCGCGCCAGTGGATTTTAGTAAATTTCGTCTGGTGAGTGCCATGGTATTGCCTCCTCTCACTTGCCCGGATAGGGCTCGTTCACGAACCGGATGTGCGGCGTCGTCTGTTTCGGGTTGGCGAAATTATCTGTTGTCGCCGACCCCATCTGCGAGATCGTGCTCCACGGGCCCCATTGCAAAGCGCCGGTGGGGCACAGCGTCGCGCAGGCCGGCTGGATGCCGGCCGCCACCCGGTCCGTGCACATCGTGCACTTCTCCATCTTGCGCGTCCGCTGGTTGAATTGCGGAGCGGCGTACGGGCAGAAGGCATAGCACTGCTGGCAGCCCACGCACTTGCTCTGATCGATCTGCACGGTGCCGTCCGCGGCGCTGCGCGAGATCGCCTTCACAGGGCACACCTTCATGCAGTAGGCATTCTCGCAGTGGTGGCACGAGCCGGACTGCGCCTGCATTCGCACCTGCGGGAAGACGCCCATCTCATACACGCGAACTTGGCGGTAGCGGACGCCCACACCAATCTCGACGTGATTCCACTGTTTGCAGGCCGTTTCACACGCCCTACATTCCACGCATCGCTTTTGGTCCAGTAACCAACCGTAGGTTTCCATAAAGTATTGCTCCGTAAGCGCGCACAAAGCGCCATCGCCTCAGTGTCTGCAATTCAACCTCCAATTCGGAGTAACGGGTTTTATATGTAGTTTTTGGCGTTGGTGCGCAAGTCCTGCGCGGCAGGGATGCGGCATCTGGCGCAGCACCCGAAGCGGGGGTGCGGAAGTTACCGCCGCGCAGAGTTTGCGCACTTCCCGCATCACGGCCGCCCAGCACCTTGTCTCCCGCTGCTCCTGGCCACGGCCTGCGCCCAGTTGCCTCTCCCCGCTGCCACCGCAAAGGCCAAGGTCCTTTTTGACGAGATCCTAACCCTCGAAGGCGGCTCGCGCGGAGGCCGCATCACGGTCCGCAATCGCGCCGGCAAATCCCTCCGCATCGTCGAGACTGGCGGCGGCCTGGAGTTGTCATCGATCATCTGAAAACGTCCTTTTCTGAACACTCGCCGTTGTAGAGCAACATTGCCGGCCTCGCAGGCGCAAAGGCGACCGTGTGGCCAACGTGCGTTTCGGGAGGCGCTCCGCCGCAGTTACCAAGCTCCGGCGCCCAGTCCGGCCGGCCCAAACAGGCCGAG
>JBBQLF010000076.1:0-11887 GCA_038327695.1 Bryobacterales bacterium | reverse complement strand
GGGGCAAAGCGGGCCGGGTCCACGCCGTTGGCCACAAACACGGTCTTGGCGGGAGAGGCGCCCAGGCGCAACTGCCAATCCCGGTTGAAATCGCCGAGGGAAGTGATCTGATCGGCGTAGTGGTAGTTCATCCGGACGACGGCCTCATTGAGGGACAAGAGAAACCGGCGGCAGTTGATTGTATAGTTGGTGCGGTTCAGTGCGAGATAGAGTTCGCGCAGGTAGATGCCGTGCTCGGTGACCAGATACGGCGTGTTATGGCGCAGCTTCGCCAGTACACCCGGAACTCCAGCCAGCCCCGTCATTGACCCGTGCACGAGGTCCACGGCGGGCTGTGGCACGGTAAGGATCCCCAGGTACCGCACCAGCCACCGCATGCAGGTGGTCGCTTCTTCCAGGTTCAGCTGCTGGTCCCCATGGAGCCAGCGCCGGCTGGCCTGGAGGAACGCAGACCAGGCGAGTTCAGAGTGCATCGTGGTTGGATAGTCGTACTCCTCAAAGTAGACCTGCAGCGCCAGTAGTGCCTCTCCGAGCGGCTCTACGGGAGCTCCTCGAACCAGAAAGCAGCGCAGCACGTCGCGGAATGGCGTCAGAAACCGGTCTTCGATCACCCTCCTGCTGGTGCGCAGGGAACGCTGGAAGGAGATGGAGACCTGGGCGTGTTGCAGGCCGGGCATGCTGGTGCCCCACAGCGGGAATGGCCGGCAGGACACCACGTTTTGGGGCAGGTCGAAGCGGAGTGGATTCTTGGGCGAAGCCACGATGGCGAAAACGTGGAAGTGCACCCGGCTCAGGCGGCGGATCAACTGATCACACCAGACGCTAACGCCTCCGTGGGAGTACGGATAAGTTCCCTCGGTGGTGATCAGTACGCTGGTTACCATGAACTCTTCTCATGCGGTATGTCGACAGTCACCTCCATCCCGACAAGGTCCCGGAAGGAACCCGGGTTGGGCACGTCGATGCGCACTACATATCCGCCATACCTTACATCGGCGGCGGGGATGGAGTTCTTTACGGTGCCGGCTACCGTCAGCGGCGGATCGGTGGGCAGGCGGACGCTCATCGGGAGGCCGGGCCGCAACGTCTTGGCGATAGCGGCAGCCACCTGGATCTCCACCTCAAACCGCGTGATGTCGCCAATATGAGCCAGAATCTGGCCGGGCGCGGTCTGGTCTTCGGCTCGAACCAGCCCGCCCAATATGGCGCCTCCGGCCGGCGCTACTACCCGTAGCTGGGCTTTCCGGGCGTTTGCCAATTCGAAATCGCGGCGCGCCTGCTCGAGTTCCAGTTCGTTGATGCGTTGTACCCGGGGATCCTTGCCCGTGGCGCCGAGCCGCACGAGTTTTTGCTGGGATAGGGCGGCCTCCAGATCCTCGGCCAGCCGCGCTACCGTGGCCTGGGCTGCCTCCAGCGTCCGCAACTCGTACTGTTCGGCCCGCCTGGCGGCGTCCACTTCCTCCGCCGTGGCCAACTGGCGGGCGGCCAGCGCGCTGACCCGCGCCGAACGGGCTTTGGCGCGAGCGTGAGTTTCTTCCTGTTCCGCTGTCGTGAAGGTGGCCAAACGGCGGCGGATGGACTCCACCATCCGGTTGGTTGCCGCAGCCTGCTCGGTTTCGTACTCGCTCGCGTTCCCTCCGGACGCCAACGACGCCCGCAACTCGGCCATACGCAACCGGCGCTCCGCCGATTCCAGTTGGGATTCCACTTCAGGGCTTTCCAGTTCGGCGATGAGGTCCCCGGTGCGAACGACGGCGCCTTCCTGACACGCCACGCGAACAACCCGTGCCGGGAAGTCCACGCTCAGCACCACGGACTTGTACGGCCGGATGATGCCAGGCAGCAACGTGCGGGCGCCCGCAGGGCCCGAGAACGAACCGGCGGGCAGTGAAGCGTTGATGGCCGTCACCACGAGCACCAGGAAGAAGAACCCTTTCGCCACGTCCCAACACAGCGGCTCGATCTGTCCCGTAGTTCTGACGCGAAGTTTCATTGGCCGCCTACTTTGCCGGCAGGCGGGAGCAGGGCGAGGGCATCCCGGCGGTCACCCCGCGAACGGTCCGCGGCCGGCTGGTCCAGACCCGCGAACATATTCAATGTGAACAGGCTCGCCTTGCGCTCATTGATGGCGCGGGAATGCGACGATTGAGCCGCCAACACCGCCTGAGCGGCCTGGGCCACCGCAGCCGGCTGGGCCAGGCCGGCTTCCGAGCGGGCTCCGATTACGTCGTATGCCTTTTGAGCCAGTTCCACTCTGCGTGCAGCAAGCCGCACGCGCTCCAGGTCGGCCGAGGTTTCCGATTCCAGCGTCATGACCTCGGCCCGGATTGAGTCTTCGATATTGCGAATCTCGGTTTCCAGCAGGCGGATCCGGGCGGCCAGCAGCGCGTTCTGGGCCGCCTTTTCGCCCGTGTCCCGCAGTGGTACCCGCAAGGCCAGTTCGCCGTGGCCGGAGTTGCCACCCAGGAGAAACCCGCCGGCGCTGGAGGCGATTCCGGTTGTGTTGGATACGTACGAGTAGCCGGCGTTGAGGGAATCAAACTGAATGACCCGCTGGCCCGGCGCCTCACGCTGCAGGCTGGCGAGCTTTGTGCGTACCAGTTGGAGTTCGCTTCGGTTTTGTGCGGCGCTCGCCAGCAGCACCTGGAGTGGAGGGGCGGGTTGCTGCCAGGCACCCGAAAAGAGATTCTCATCTTCCACCCGGATCTGAGCCGGTTCTCCGTCCAGGCCGATCAGCAAAGCGAGCCGGCCTGCCGCTGACTTGCGCTGCGCCTGCGCTTCCATGCTCTGCCACTCCAGATCCACCAGTTGCTGCTCAAACGAGACCTGGTCATAGGCCGTGATGCGCGTTGCGCGGAGCAGGCGCTCAATCTCTCCGGAGCGCCGCCGGAGCGTGCCCAGCGCGGCCTGGGCGCGGTCGGCGGCCTGCTGCTTCTCAAGCAGCTCAAAATAGGCACGGGCCGCTCCGGTCTGGGCCTGAATGCGGGTCGCGTGGGCTTGCAACTCGCTTGCCAGTACATCGAAACGGGCACTTTGCAGTACCGCTGCCGAGGGGGCGGTACGCCGGTTGAACAGCAGGCTGGAGCCAATATTGGTGGCCAACAGGACCGGGTTGGAGAACGCCAATAAGCCGAGCGAGGGCCGCAGTTCGATTCTTGTCCGGCCCAACGCCTCCAGCAGTTTCAGGTTGTATTTCGTCACCACCAGCCGCGCGTCTTCGGCACTGGCCCGCAAGACCGCGCGGTGGAGAACTTCCTCGAAGCGGAGGGCTGTGGTGGCATTACCGGATTGTGCTGCGGCAATGGAGCTCAGCGCCAATAGCAGCAATCCGGTCAGTGCGCGCGACACGTGGCCCTCCTTTCTCCGATTCATCATCTCTCGCTATGGAAGGACAATCGAGGTGCTTCCACTCAATGAGATCCTGGAAATCGACTGGCCGCCGTAGCTCTCGCAGGCGGTTTTGCAGATTCCCGTGATCGGCACGGTGGTGGCCTTGCTGGATGTGAGCTCGATTCTCAGGCCCGGATAGAGAGTGCCGGCCACCTGGCTTTCGTTCACGCTCATGCGCGCCTCCATGGCCTTGCCGGCGTCGGAGTGCGACAGGCTCAAAACGGGCAGAGTGCTGATGGCCGAGAACTTGGCGAACGCCTTATCCACTACTGCCGTAAACAACGTGGTGCTGCCGGAGAAACGAATCAGGTTGGCCTGATGGAACATCACGGGATACACCTCGCCGCGCAGCATATAGCTAACTAACGCATCGGCCTCGCGATCCCGGATCTGAGTCCATGTTTGCGTGGTCGCATACCAGGGTGTGCCGTCCGGCCTTTTGAACATGCCGTTGGGCCCCCAGAAGTAGTTGTATTCATCCGGAAGGGATCCGTCCGCGCCGGCGCCGATGGCCTTTGTGTTGTAGAAGACATTGGCCGCACGGCGAGGGACCAGCAGGATCGAAGACTGCAGCGGGCTGCGGATTCCGGTGTTCGGAGAGGCGGGTGTACCTTCCGGCCGGGACAGATCGGCCGCCAGATACTTGAGGCCTCGATTGACCGCTGCGCGCATGAATTCGGGGTTGTTCAGGCCGGAGATCCCGGGCGTTACCATGGCGGTGGCGTCCAGCGTAATCCCGGCCCGGCTAGCCACGTTCTTGTTGAACTGGATCTCGTCGTAGGACTCCTGATAGTCGGCGGGTGTGCAATTGCGGCTGTTTGGAACGGGACTGTAGCAGTCCAGGTCTTCATGGTCATAGGTGTGGTTGATCCAGAAGAACTTGCTCTTCAGGGCGATGGAGGTTGCGGTCAGTGCATCGTTGTTGGGTGCCTCTCCGCCGTAGGTAGCGGAAGCGCCGACTCCGTTGTAGACCATGGCCAGTTTGAAGCCGCGGTACTGCGTGGTGCTGTTCCACTGATCCTGCCAGGCGGCGAGCGATGTGATATCGCCGGTGTCCATGCGGTCTGTGGGACACGGAGTGTTGGGGGCGTAGGTGGGTTCATTGGTGAAGCCGCTGGGCATGCAGGCGGCAACGCCGAGCTTAAAGAGGTCGTTGTCCAGGAAGTGGTCATCGTTCTGGGGCGAGAAGTAGGCCTTGCGGGCGCCCAGGAAGATGCCCTTGGTCACCCAGTTGAAGGCGCCGTACTGGATGGCCATCGAATGGATGAGCCAGGGGGCGCTGTCAAACGTGAACGCCATGTATTCGCGGCCATCGGCCTTGGTGTGGGTGGCCGCCACTGTCTTGCCGCTGACGGTCAGCAGCGGAGTGGTGGTTTCCCCGGCCAGCGGACTGGGGTTGGCTGTGTAATACCAGGCAGAGCGAAGCGGCAGGGTCTGGCTGCGGTTCAGATACGGGAACACCGAAGCCGCGGCGGCGGTATAGGTCATGGGCACGCCCGTCGTGTCGCTGGCGCCTCCGGAGAAACCAGCCCAGGCAATGCCATAGCGGGCTTCCGGCCAGGCATACCAAGCCACGGTCCGGACACCGTAGTTGATCGCGTAGTTGTCCAGAGCGGTCCAGTCGGCTGGTAAGAGGCCAGGATTGCCGGTGGCCAGGATCACGCCCTGGAAATTGCCGGTGGCGCCGTTGGTGAGCGCCGGCATCGGCTGGCTGGGCCTCCTTACAGACTGATAAGGGATGCCCAGGTGATCCAGAAAGTAAGTGATGGCCTCAAAGCTCGGCTCGGTGCCCGTGGCGGTGATCACCAGCAGTTTCATCATACGCGGCGAGCTCGGGTTGACTGGTGCGGTCACGGCGAGCAGTGTGTTCGGGGCGGGCGCCGTGACCAGTTGCTTGGATACCACGGCGGGCGGCTCCGGCACAGTGACCGTCACTTTGTCAGGGGTTTTGGTCTTCTTGGCTAGGGCCAGCAGCGAGAATAGGGGGCTCGCCGGGCCCTCCGGGTTGAACATGGATTGTTGGATGCTGCCGGCGATCGGCAACAAAACGAGTAGAGTGGATGCGATGGAAAGGTTACGCACGGGCTGAGCTCCTAATGAATGCAGTATAGCGTTATTTAGTTGATATGTGAACAGTACTTTAGCAGTCTATTTTATAGTACCATGGGTCCCCCCTTTTGGGGGTACTAGAGTACTACTCGGATTTGCCTCTTAGTACTATTTCAGAACTCGGCCAGATATTCTATAATTCAAGATGAAGGTTGTTGTGCGCTCATTATTAGATAACAGAGTCCGAAAAGGATGAATCGAATGAGATCCGCTTTGCTGATGACGGCAGTGGTTTCCGCGCAGTGGTTGTCCGCCGCCGAACCCATTTGGAAGCCCGCGCCTCAGACCACCTGGCAGTGGCAACTGACTGAGAAGCTGGACATCTCTCCGGACGTGGAGATGTTCGATGTCGATCTGTATACCACTACCAAAGAGGAGGTTGCGGCGATCCACGGCAAGGGATCCAGGGCTGTCTGTTACCTGAGTGCCGGCACCTTCGAACCGTGGCGGCCGGACTCGGCGGCTTTTCCGGAATCGGTCAAGGGGCGCGCGGTAGCGGGCTGGGCGGATGAGCGCTGGCTGGACATCCGGCGGCTCGACGTGCTTCGTCCTATTATGGAGGCGCGCCTCGATCTCTGTAAGGCCAAGGGTTTTGACGGCGTGGAGCCGGACAATGTGGACGCCTACACGAATAAGAGCGGATTTCCGCTCACCGGAGACGATCAGCTGAAATACAATCGCTTCCTGGCCGCGGCGGCTCATGCGCGGGGACTGAGCGTTGGCCTGAAGAACGACGTCGATCAGGTGAAAGAACTGGTCGCTGATTTTGATTGGGCCTTAAATGAGTCCTGCTTCCAATATAAGGAGTGTGACACTCTGAAGCCCTTCACGGCTGCCGGCAAAGCGGTGTTCCACGTTGAATATAAGATGCTCACGTCCGCATTCTGCTCCAGAGCGAACTCGTTGGACTTTAATTCAATGCGGAAGGGTGTTGATCTCGATGTACCCCGCGAGCTGTGCCGGGAGCGGCCTGCGCCCGCGCTCGGCGAGGTGGTCAACGCTGGGAGTCTGGCCGGCGGCGGCGTGGCAGCGGGTGAAATCGTCGTTCTGCTCGGATCCGGATTCGGCCCCTCGATGCCGCTGACCGCGGCCGCCTCTGAGGAGGCGTTCGACCTGGGTGGGACTTCGGTCGTTTTTGACGAAACAGCCGCCCGGCTGTTATCCGTCGGACCGGGTCAGGCATCGGTGATCGTCCCGTCCGCCGTCACTGGCCAAGCCCAAACGGTGGCGAGAATCCAGCGCCTCGGCGTAAAGTCAGAGCCGCTGACCCTCGACGTCCTGGTGGCACACCCCGGTTTGTTTACCAAGGACTCATCGGGGAAAGGACAGCTGACGGCTACTCACGAGGACGGCACCATGAATGGGGCATCCAATGCGGCGCGCCTCGGTTCGGTCATTACACTGTGGGGCAGCGGATTCGTCGATGCCGCGATCACGGCTGAAGTGGGTGGATTCGAAGCCGAGGTCGTCTGGGCCGGACCCGCGGTTCTGGCGATGCCGGGCGTTTTCCAGATCAACATCCGCATTCCGGTCCAGGCACCGGTGAGCGAACCGGCCGGTGTTGTCCTGAAGGGCACCGGAGGGAGCACTCAGAATCAAGTTTGGGTGGCGGTATCTGAATGACCTGGTCGCGCCGCACGTGGCTTGGCGCCGTGACTTCGATGCTAGCCGGGGCCAGCGCGCCCGCCGATACGGTCGCGTTCCACTATGCGGCTATTTTCCCGCCAGACGCTCTGCGCTGGTACAAGCGTTTCCGGTTGCTGGTCACAGGGGCTGTTCTCTCCAGCGAGCAGTCCAAGGCCTTGCGCGAGAACGGACCCAAACTGGTCGCCTACGAGTGGTCGACGGGGCTCTATGCCGGCGAGCCGGCCAGCCATCGTTCGTGGGAAGCCAGTGTTCGGGCCAACCGGTCATGGCTGCTGGCCAGCAATCCGTCCGGCGGTGGATCGGCGGCGGCGGGCCGAACGGCCTGGTGGTACGATTTCGGCAACCCGGAGTTCCGCCGCCAGAGGGCAAAGTGGCTGGCTGACTTGTTGGATCGTTCGCAGTATGATGGCCTGTTCTTTGATACGGTCGGCTCCGAGCAACTGCCGCCGGCCATGCTCGCGGCGTTTCAGCAACGCTGGCCGGGCGAGGACTACAACGCCAGCCAAGGCGAATTCTTCGCGGAACTGAGGCGTCTGGCCGGGAACAGGAAGCTCATCTTCCTCAACCAGGGCTACCGTCACGCGGCTCATCTGCTACCGCACGCGGATCTGGATCTTACTGAGAGCTACTTCACCGCCATTGAAGGGGAGCGTACCCGATTCCGCTCCTGGAATGATCCGCAAACTCCCTGGGAGAGCATTCGCCTGCCCATGGAGCAACTGGTGATTCCGGCTGGTCAGAAGTTTCCCAAAGTGCGCTTCGTTCACGTGAACTACGCCACGCCGGACGCGGCGGATCGGGCGGCCAGATACGCATGGGCGGTTTCGCGCCTGTGGAACCACACCGGCTACACCATGGTTCCGGGCAATGCCGGCAGCGAGCGCGATCCACTGTATTTCAGTGAAACGGGGGCGCCCACTTCGGATCGATGGGAGCAGGACGGACCCGTGGTTTTTCGCTCGTTTGAAGGCGGCATTGTGGCGATCAACACATCGGATCGCCCTGCCGTCATTGGCCGCACACGCACCGCTGTGCCTGCGGGCCCCGATGGGTTCTTCTTCCCGGCCGCCAAGGCCTGACTCCTGTTTTCCCCGGTCAGCCGTATTGGCTACGTATTGGCTACGTATTGGCTACGTATTGGCTACGGGTGTTGCCAGGGAGCGCGGTAGGCGCGGCGGAGCATGGTATTGGCTTCTTCGTCGCCCGCGATGCGGCCGGCCTGGGCGTCCCATTGGAACGAGCGGCCCAGCTTGAGTGACATGTTGGCCAGGATGCAGCAGGCCGTCGAAATGTGGCCTTGCTCGATGTCGGCGACCGGCCTGCCTCGGGTGGCCATATTGGCCAGCAGGTCCTTCATGTGGCCTCGGATGGCGGGCGCGCAGTGCTTCTCCAGACGGGGCTCGGTATTGTCTTCGGGGTATTTGTCCAGTTCATAAGCCACGTCTTTGTGGACGGGCTGGGCATCGCGGGCGGCGGGGATGTAGTCGTAGCCCATGACGCTGGCCTTCAGCGTTCCGTTTTCGCCGTAGAAGGTGCCGGCCCAGGGATATTTGGGGTCCGGCGGGACACCCCAGTTGCGGTGCTGCCAGACGATGGTGAGGCCGTCGAAGTCAAACGTGGCGGTCTGGGTATCGGGGATGTTGGCGAAGCCGCCCTTGTTGATCAGGAGGCCGCCGGTAGAGGAGATGCGCCTGGGCCAGCCGAGGTCCAGGAACCAGCGGGCCATATCGAGCATGTGGATCCCCATGTCGCCGAGGGTCCCGTTGCCGTATTCCATGAAGGCGCGCCAGTTGGCGGTGCGGACCCGGTGGTAGGGATGCATGGGGGCGGGGCCGGTCCAGAACTCGTAGTCGAGGCCCTCCGGGATGGGCGTGGCCGGCGGCAGCGGGGCGGCGGCGCGGCCGCGGGAGTAGGAGCAGATCTCCACCAGGCCCACCCGGCCGATCTTGCCGGACTTGATGTATTCATTGCGGGCCTCGATCAGATGCGGCGTGCTGCGGCGTTGCGTGCCCACCTGGACCACGCGGCCGTGCTTGCGGGCGGCGGCCAGCATGGCTTGGCCTTCGACGACATCCACGCTGATCGGCTTCTGTACATAAACGTCAGCTCCGGCTTCGCAGGCCGCGATCATCTGCAGCGCGTGCCAGTGGTCCGGGGAGGCGATCTCCACCATGTCCAGATCCTTCTCCTTGAGCATCTGGCGGTAGTCGGTGTAAAGGCGGGGGCGCTTCTTACTGGGCTGCTTCTGTTCTGACCACTGGGCGGCGATTTCCAGGTTGGCCTTATCGACATCGCAGAGGGAGACGATCTCGATGGGGGCAATCTGGTTCAGGCGGAAGATGTCGCTCTTGCCATACCAACCGCAGCCGATGAGGCCCACGCGGAGGGGCTTCTGATCGGCAAACTCGGCGGCATAGTTGCTGTGGGCGGCGAAGGCGACGCTGGCGGCGGACTGGAAAAAGTGGCGGCGATTCATGGGGCGAAGCTCCTGAGAGGGAATCGTGCTTATTGTATGCGATTCGGAGGTCGCGTGGGCGCACTCTGAAATAGGTCATAATCGTCAACATGGATCGAACCGACTGGGTTGAGAAGCGTCAACACGATGAAATCCGGACGCAGATGCACTACGCGCGCCGGGGTATGGTCACTGAAGAGATGGAGTACGTCGCCAAGCGGGAGCGGATCCCGGTGGAACTTGTGCGGGATGAAGTGGCGCGGGGCCGGATGATCATTCCGGCCAATCTGCACCATAGCTCGCTGGAGCCCATGTGCATCGGCGTGGCTTCGCGGTGCAAGATCAACTCCAATATCGGGAACTCGGCCACGACGTCCGAGATTCAGGGCGAGCTGGAGAAACTCCACGCTTCCGTCAAGTACGGTGCGGACACGATCATGGACCTGTCGACGGGTGGGGATATTCCCGGAATCCGCCAGGCGATCATCGATGCGTCCCCGGTGCCGGTGGGCACGGTGCCGATCTATGAAGCACTGAGCCGCGTGAAGCGGATTGAGGATCTCACGCCTCAGGTGATGCTGGAAGTGATCGAGGAGCAGGCCGAGCAGGGTGTGGATTACATGACCATCCACGCCGGCGTGCTGGTGCAGCACATTCCGCTGACGACGAAGCGCGTGTGCGGCATCGTTTCGCGGGGCGGCTCCATTCTGGCTGAGTGGATGGTGAAGAACCACAAGCAGAACTTCCTGTACACGCACTTTGAGGAGATCTGCAAGATCTTCCAGAAGCACGACGTCACGTTTTCCTTGGGTGACGGGCTGCGGCCGGGTGCGCTGGCCGACGCCAGCGACGACGCGCAGTTTGCCGAGTTGAAGACGCTGGGCGAACTGACGGAGATCGCCTGGAAGTACGACGTGCAGGTGATGATCGAGGGTCCGGGCCACATCCCGATGGATCAGATCCAGATGCAGGTGGAGAAAGAGAAGGAATGGTGCTTTGAGGCGCCGTTCTACACGCTGGGGCCGCTGGTGACCGATTTTGCGCCCGGCTACGATCACATCACCAGCGCCATCGGCGCGGCCATGATCGGGTGGTATGGCGCTTCCATGCTCTGCTACGTCACGCCGAAGGAGCATCTGGGCCTGCCGAACAAGGAAGACGTCAAGCAGGGCTTGATCGCCTACCGGATCGCGGCCCATGCGGCCGATATCGCCCGGCACCGGCCCGGCGCCCGGGACCGCGACGACGAGTTGTCACGGGCGCGCTACAAGTTCGATTGGAACCGCCAGTTTGAGTTGGCCTTGGATCCGGAGACCGCTCGCGCCTATCACGACGAGACTCTGCCGGAAGACGGCTTCAAGGACGCGCACTTCTGTTCGATGTGTGGGCCGAAGTTCTGCGCGTACAACATCTCCTCCAAGGTGGAGGATTTTACGGCTGAGGAAGCGCAGGCGGTGCTGGATGGCAAAGCCAAGAGCGAACTGGTGAACCTGGCCGGCGACTAGCGACGGCCAGAATGGAACTGAAGCAGCGGGAGTGGGCAGGCTCCATTTCCGTGGCAGGGCTGGCTGGCGCGCATTCATGGCGGGTAGGTTGACCAGGCGAGCTACAAACACACAACGGCCCGGGTCAAACTGATCGTTTGACCCGGGCCGTTGTCGATTTCCGGCTGCCGTCCAACTAGCGGGCGCGTTTCCTGTAGAGTGCGGCGGCGGCCAATGCCAAGCCAACCAGCCCATAGGTAGCGGGCTCGGGCACCTGAGCTATATCAAGCGAGATGGTCTGGCCTCGTTGGGCCGTAAGCCCCGCCAAGTTTACGCGAATGTTGTCGGCGTCAAAACTAACCCCCGCCTGCGTCAGACCAGCGTAGGTTGAGCTCGGGTTCAACGTCACGCCGGTGATTGCGGGCATGGTGCTAAGCACGTCGAAGAAACGCAGTCCGTCGAACGGAACTGCATTGGGCCCGCCGCCTCGAGTGGTCGTCATCAGGATGTTGGTGGCCGAGAAGTCGATATCGAGGTAGCCCGCGAAGTTCAGGAGTTCGACTCCAGGGCCCACAACGGAATTGACCGGCCCGTCGTAAGTGGTACCCGAGTTTGGATAGAGCCCTCACGGAGGTGGACGTCGCGCTGGATGACGCGCTCCTCGCTGATGGCGCTGCGCTCGATGACGCGGCCCTCGTCGTCGATGATCGCAGTGAAGCCGGTGGGCGCGACCTGGGCGACCCAGCGGCCGCTCTCGATCGCCCGCATCCGGCTCGAGGCGACCTGCTGGGTCTGCACGATC